>JANQSB010000675.1 GCA_028284295.1 Myxococcota bacterium
CGGCAAGCGCCGCGCGGCGCCGCCGCCCCTGGAGATGGCGGCCGCGGCCCCGGCAGCGCCCGACCCGCGCTCCATCCCGAGCGCTCCGCGCAGAGCGGAACGCGCCCGCACCGAGCGGAACGAGTCGACCCGCAAGCGCTCGGACCACACCGCCAGCCGCGGCCTCGCGGGGGTGCCCCTGGCCTCCCTGGCGGCCTGCGTCTCCGAGCAGGAGGAAGAGTCCCTCAAGCGCAGGCTCGTGGCGGCCGTAACGACGCAAAGGGAATGCGTAAGTCGGGCGGGTACCTACCGATTCGTGGAGACCAAGAACCTGAACGCGTTCCTGATGACGATCGAACGAGCGCCGGGGCGGCCCGTGGCGGACCGCTGTGCGGAGCTCGAGTACGCGCTCCGGTGCGTGACGCGCTGAAGCGCGCGCCGGGGCGACGAGAGCGCTTGCAGGGGCCGTGAGTGATGGAGGGGCCGGATCCGAGATGAAGACACTTCGAACGATGCGAATGCTGGGCTGCGCGCTGGCGCTGCTGGCGCTGCCGGGCCTGGCTGCGGCCGAGGATCCGACGGCCTGGGAGGGCTACCTCGACTACGCGTACGTGTACTCGTCGGCCGATCCCAAGACCCTGAAGGGCCGACTCGGGCAGTACGGACGCGAAGCCGGGCTCAGCCTCGAGGAGTATCTCTACGAGGCCTACGAGGCGCCGCGCGAGGACGGGGAGGCGCTCGACGAGCCCGCCGTCCGGCGTCTGGCCATCGGCTACTTCCTGCTCTACCTGGCCGACCGCGACGTCGACTACCTCGACAAGTCCGTCGACACCATCGAGGACTTCGAGGACCAGGAGGGGCGGCACGAGAACGCCTACTGGTTCCACTACATCATGGCCCATCGCGCGCTCGAGAAGGGCCACCCGAGCGAGTTCGTCAAGCACAACCTCGACCTGTGGCTGAACGTGGTGGTGCCGCTCGAGAGCGCCTACGACACCCTCGAGGCGCTGTCGCTCTCGCAGTCCGCGAACTCGGGCTTCGTGTCGGCGCTCCCCTACGTGTTCGAGAACCAGGCGCGGCTGATCCTGATCCGCAGCCAGGAGGCCGGCGTCAACCGCGGCCTCGACCCGCTGGTCGCCATCGTGCGCCTGCTGCACGACGGCCGCGTCGGCGCGCACCCCGAGGTGATTCCCGCCGAGGCCTCCTCGCTCTCCTACCTCGACCGCATCATCGAGCGCGTGAGCGGGTCGGAGTCCGACGGCGGCAGCCTCACCTTCACCCTCGCTCTCTTCGACGCGGGTCGCTACCACGAGCGCGCCCGCGGCCTGCTGGCCACGAAGGGCCTGAACGAGGAGACCGTCAAGGCCATCAGCGTCGCCAGCGGCGCCTACGAGGCCGCGCTCGACCGGGCCGAGACCCTGCAGGGCCGCGCCGCCGTCTACATCCGGGTGCTGCGCCAGATGGGCGAGGTCTACGCCGCCAAGCAGCGCCTGGGCGTCGACCCCTACGTGGAGATGCCCTTCCAGATGGAGGGCGCCATCGAGACCTACGCGGCGCTCTTCGACGTGCGCAAGAACGACGAGTGGAAGGGCGCCGGCTTCCGCAGCACCGGCTGGGACAGCTACGTGCAGACCATCCACCGCCTGTGGGAGGAGATCCAGGAGACCCACCTGAACGCGGCCGACTACTACCTGGCCCGCAGCATGCGCGAGAAGAACAACGCCGACGACCTGGTGCGCAGCGCGTCGCGCATGTACTCCCGCTACCTGTCCTTCTTCCAGCAGTTCGCCACCTCGGACTCGCTCGAGTTCGTGCCCGAGTCGGCCTACTTCGCCGCCTACGAGTCGGCCCGGGGCTTCGGCGACTCGTACATGAGCTACCAGGAGAGCAACCCCACCGCGGCCGAGATCGACCTGGTGGTGCAGCGCTACCTGACGGGGCTCCAGATCTACCCCTTCGATCGCCACGCCTGGTCGCTGCTCACCAACGCCCTCGAGCGCAAGGGCCAGGCCAACGACTACATGAACCTGGCGCGCCCCATCGCCGACCGGGTGGTGCGCTCGCGCGAGGTCCACAAGTGGATCCAGGCCAAGGAGCCGGGCGCCAAGCCCTTCGGCGCCATGCGCCGGGCGCTGGCCGACGACCTGGTGCTCATGTACCTGGGCTTCGCGGACGGCGAGGAGCAGGGCGTGCTCGAGCAGAGCCTGGGCGACGTCGAGTCGCGCCAGAAGAAGCTGCGCGCCGAGCTCGCCGAGCTCGAGCGCAAGCGCAAGGGTCTCGCGCGCGGCGGCAGCAGCTCGCCCGCCAAGGCCGCACCGGCCGGCACCGGTCGCTCGCCCAGCCGCACCGAGCGCACCCGCATCACGCGCCGCATCCACAAGGTGACCGACCAGCTCGCGAAGCTCGAGCGCCAGGTCGAGTCGCGCCAGCGCGCGCTGCCGCTCTACCGCGCCACCCGCAGCGCCGACGCCATGATCGACCAGCTGCGCGCCCAGCGGGACCACGCGGCCCACACCCTGCTGCGCAAGATGTACCACGAGACGCGCTCGACCTCGGCGTCCTCGGAGGAGATGGAGTGATGACGATTCGACGCCTCTCGAGCCTGGCCCTGCTGCTCGGACTCGCCGGGACGCTCGCCCTGGGCAGCCTCGGCTGCGCGGGCGCCGAGCCCATCGACATGGACGCCGCCGTGCGCAACGAGGCGCCCCTGGGTGGCGAGGCCCTGGTGCAGCGCAAGCACGACCTCGAGCGCGCCCACCGCGACCTGCTGCACTTCCACGCCACGCTGACGAGCCTGGTGGACCGGCACGACAGCCGCTCGATCTCGCTCTTCGACGGCTTCCTGGCCGCCTACCTGGGCGAGTACCTCGACCCGCTGCTGCGTAGCGAGTGGCAGAGCCGCCACGCCGAGCTGGCCGGCGTCGACGCCAGCCTGCGCTTCGCCAAGGCCGAGCTGCTCATCCAGATGCGCTATCCGCGCCGGGTGCAGCAGACCATCGACGACATCGAGCGGCGCTACAAGGGCCGCGATGCGCTTCTCATCGAGTATCCGATCGGCCGCCAGGGCACCCTGGGCGACGGCCTCGAGATGCTCCGAGACCGGAAGTGGAAGGGCTAGGCGAATCCGCGCAGCCCGTCCCCCCAGCCACGAGTACAGGAGTCGTCCCGTTGTTCACCGAAGAATCCGTCGCCTGGATCCTCACCGTCGTCGCGCTCGTCTGCACCATCGTGCCCTTCTGGAAGGCGCTGGTCGTCACCCTGCGCGGCTGGAACGCCACCCGCCGGGTCGACCCGGGGCTGCTGCGCCAGGGCAAGGCCCCGGAACGCGGTCGCACCGAGCCCTTCGCGGTCCTGATGATGCGCATCCTGCGCAAGTCGCTGAAGGAGAACGAGGACCACCACCCCACCGACTTCGTGTTCGACGCCAGCCGCCAGTACGTGATGAACGAGTTCGAGGTGAACTACACCAGGCTCATCACCATGTTCGGGAGCCTGCTCCCGCCCATCGGCTTCATCGGGACGACGGGCGGCATGCTCATCCTGTTCCTCTCCATGCAGGTGTCGGACTCGTCCCTCGAGCTGGGCGCCCTGGCCCTGGCGCTCACGTCCTCGATCTTCGCCCTGATCGGCTTCTCGATCCTCGAGGGTCTGAAGATCAAGCTCTACGGACGGCTGCTGAACTCGCTGCGCGACGTGCAGGTGCTGTTCGAGGACGCGGACCGCAAGCGCGAGGCCAAGAAGGCCGCCTAGGAAAGGTCTGCACGAGGTGCAGGCCCCGCAGCAAGCGAACGCGAAGGGTTCGCCAGCTAGTCGCGCGCCGGGAGAGGTCCCAGAAAGAGAGGTCCTGGAAACGGAAGGGCCCCGATCCTGTCGGATCGGGGCCCTTCGTTCATCGGGCCGGGCTCCCTCCCCGCCCGCATCCTGTCGCGGTCGGGAGCCGTGCGGCCGTGTCGCTCTTCGGGCCTAGCCCCGGCGGCGAACCGCGCGTCCGGCGATGAGTGCGCCCAGCAGGCCCAGGCCCAGCATGGCACCCGAGGTGGGCTCGGGGATGCTGTGATCGCGAGCGACCTCGACGCCCGTCACGGTGGCCGTGAGGGGCACGCCCAGGAAGGTGCCCGCGTCACCCTGGGCCACGATGGTCTGCGGTCCCACCGACGGGAAGCCTCCGAGCGTTCCGCTCAGGGCGAACGGGAACGGCAGGCCCGAGACCGGAACGCTCACCGAGGCCGGCAGGTTGATGAGCGTGGTGCTGCAGGCGGCGCCTGCCCCGGTGTTGGAGCAGTGCACGAAGGCGCCCGGCAGCGCCGCGGCGGCCGGATTGAGGGTGAATGCACCGGCCCCTCCGACGAAGCCCGTGCCAGACGGGGCAATCAAGATGGGCACGCTCCCGGTGATCAGCGCGGTGCCGACCGCCAGGTTGCCGATCAGGAGTCCGGAGCCACCGAGGACGTGCAGGGGGCCCGGAGACGCATGGGAGCCCGGCGTGGCGGCGGCGAAGTTGACGACGATCGTCGCCGGACCGGAGAAGGCCGTCACGCCTCCCAGTGCCGGGATGTTGATGTCGATGGTGACGTCGTAGGTGATCCCCACGCCGACGGCCTTGGCCGTCCCACCGGTCATTACAGCGAGAGCGAGTCCGCAAGCAAACGCGAGCGAACGCAGTTTCAGATGGCGCATGGCATCCCCTTCCCAAGAGAGCCCCGCGTTACGGGTATGGTTGACTTGGCTTTCAGACAGTCCTGCTGCAATCGGCATGCCGGGTTCTCCCCACGCAGAATCAGCCACTTACCCCCCAATCCGGCTACTCCGAACAGCGTGGGTGGCGAAACCGATTCCCTTATGTGGCATTCGTGTTCCGTTCGCGGGATTGGAGGAGGCCCGGCTCGATGGACCGGGTTGCGTCCGTCCGGGCCCCCGGCGAGCCCTCGGGGCCCGCGGGAGCGCGCTGCCGTAGCGCGCGAGAGCCGGTCCGTGCGAGGCTCCGCGCGTGGACGAGCCGGCTCCGACCCAGCCACAGCAGCCTTCGTCGGCCGCACCGGCGCGTCGCTCCCTGCTGCTGCTCGCCTTCGCGTCGGGCACCGCCGGCCTCGTCTACGAGGTGATCTGGATGCGCTGGTTCCGGCTGCTGTTCGGCAGCACCGCCTACTCGGCGTCGGTCACCCTGTGCGCCTTCTTCCTGGGGCTGGCCCTCGGCTCCTGGCTGCTCGGGGGCCTGGCGGGTCGCACGGCCCGCCCGCTGCGCGCCTACGCGTGGGTGGAAGGAGGTGCCGCCGCCTGCGCGCTGGCGGTGCCGGTGGTGCTGGGCGGATACGACCTCGTCTACGGCCCGCTCTACGCGAGTCTGGCCGAGACGCGCGAGGTGTTCGTACTCGCGAAGCTGGTGCTGGCCCTCGTGGCCATGCTGCCCGCTTCGACCCTGCTGGGCGGCGCGCTGCCGCTGCTGGCGGCGACGGGCCTCGAGAGCGGCAGCGAGCTCGGGGGGCCGGGCAATCGCCTGTACGGCGCCAACCTGGTCGGGGGCGTGGCAGGAGCGGCCGCGGCCGGGCTGCTGCTGCCCGAGTGGATCGGTGTGCCTGCCGCCTACGGGGTCGGCGTGGCCGCCACCCTTCTCGCGGCCGCGGGCGCACTGTGGCTCGACCGCAGTCCGCGGGTGCGTCGGCCGCCGTCTCCGCACTCGCCGAGCCGGCGCGTCGCGACCTTCCCGGTGCCGGCCTCGGCGTTGTGGGTCGCGGCGGTCTCGGGCTTCGGGGTGATCGCCTTCCAGGTGCTGCTGGTCGCCGCGCTGGGCCAGTCGTTCGCGCACACCGCCTACAGCTTCGGCCTGGTTCTCGTCACGGTGATCGGCAGCATGGCGTCAGGTGCCTGGCTCGTATCCGCCAGCGAAGGAAGGCTCTCGGCGACGTCGATGCTCTCCTGGGTGCTGGCCGTCGAAGGGCTGCTGCTGTTCGTGAGCCCCTGGGCGGCGGTCTGGCTGCGCGGCCAGATGGAGGCCGGGGGCCTGCTGGCGGGCTTCGCGACCACGCCGATCGGGCAGTCCGTCACGTCGGTGGGTGTGCTGGGGCTGCCGGCCCTCTTCGTGGCGGCCCTGGTGTTTCCGCTGACCTTCCGGCTCGTGGGGGCGGGCCCCGCCGGCCCGAGCCTCGGCCGACTGATGGCGGTCAACACGGCCTCGGGGATCGCCGGGTCGCTGGCGGTCAGCTTCGTCATGCTGCCGCTGTTGGGGCTCTGGGGCTCGTTCGCGCTGCTCGGTCTCGCCTATGCGGTGTCTTCGCTGGTGGTGGCCCGGCCGCCGCGGCTGCGCCAGGCGGCTGCCGTCGCGGCCGTCCTCTCCGCCGTCACCCTGCTCCCCGCCAATCCCTGGCAGGTCCCGCGCGTTCGCCTGCAGCCCGGCGAGCAGCTCCTCGACTCGCTGGAGGGTGCCCACGGCCTCGTCAGCGTGGTCGAGCGGGATGGCTTCCGCTACCTGGCGATCGACCAGCACTACGTGTTCGGGTCGACGAGCCACACGGCCCTCTACGAGCGCATGGGCCGGCTGCCGCTTCTGCTGCACCCGGACCCGAAGCGGGTGCTGGTGGTCGGCAGCGCGACCGGCGGACTCGCGGCGGGACCCGCCAGCCTGCCCGTCGAGGCGATCGGGCTGGTGGAGATCGTGCCCGAGGTCCACACCCTGGCCGCGCGCCACTTCGCGGCCCACAACCGCGGCGTGCACGCCGACCCGCGCGCGCGACTCATCACCGAGGACGGCCGCAACCACCTGCGCGCCACGCCGGATCGCTACGACGTGGTGGTCGAGGACCTGTACGTTGCCGAGCGCCCGAGTGCCGCAGCCATGTACAGCCGCGACCACTACCGCGACGTGCGCGACCGTCTCACGGAGCGCGGCGTCTTCTGCCAGTGGCTGCCCCTCTATCAGCTCAGTCGCACCCAGCTGGGGATCATCGTCGGGACCTTCCTCGAGGTCTTCCCGAAGGCCACCGTCTGGACCCCTTCGTTCGCACCACCGTGGATCCTCGGGCTGTGCGCGGCGCCCGGCGGCTACCCGGACGCCGAGACACTGGCTCGCTCGCAGGAAGGTGCGAGCGCCCACGCCGACGACCCCTGGCTGCACGACCGGGAGGGGGTCTTCGCCTTCTACCTGGGCTCGGCCGCCCGGCTGGCCGCGCGGGTTCCCGCCCTCGGCATCCACAGCGACGCGCATCCGCTCTTCGAGTTCGTCTCGGCGCGTACGCCGGGTCATCGCGCCCAGCGCTTCGCCTCCACCGGCTGGCCCCTGCTCGTGCAGGAGCTGCTGGCGCACCCGGACGCAGACGATGCGCACTTCCCCTTCCGACCTCCCGGTATCGCAGCGGCGGGGCAGCAGCTGGCGCGACTGAACGGGACGCATCCGGCGGCCATCGGGCCCGCCGACTGGCGCGAGATCGAGGCGCGGATTCCGTCACGGCTGCTTGCCTCGCGCGACGCGTCGGTGTCCCGACGCTGGCCGCCACGGAGCGAGCGTTCCGAAGCCCGCTGACGCCCGTCTTCCGCCTGCAGGCCGGTGTTGCACATCGGGTATGATCGCGCGCCATGTCGGGCCGCAAGACCCTCGTCCTCATCCCGCTGCTGCTTTGGGTGGGAGGCTGCCCTTCGCAGCAGGAGGTCGCCGAGGAGGCGGCCGGCAGCGCGCGCGAGGCGCTGGCCCGGGGCGACGTGCGCGCTGCCCTCGAGGCACTGCGCACCCTCGAGGCGAACCACGCCGGCACGTCCGAGGCGGTGGTCGAGCTCGCATCGTTGCTGATGGCGGCCGGCGAGGCACCCCAGGCGTTGTGGCTGCTCGAGGAAGGGGTGAGGCGCCACCCGGACTCCGACCGGCTTCGACTCGCCCTGGCGCGCCTGGCTGCCGAGCTCGGCAGCTCGGACACGGCGATCCGCGCGCTCGAGGGAATCGCACCGGACTCCGAGCAGGCCGCCGTCGCCGCCATCGTGCTCGGCCAGGTGACCCTGCGCGCCGGTGACCTGGAGGGCGCTCTCGAGATCTTTCGCGAGGCGGAGGCGCGCTATCCCGACCAGCCCCAGGCCGTGATCGCGCGCATCGGTGCGCTCCTCACCGAGCAGCGCCTGGACGAGGCCGCCGAGGCGCTCGCGAGCGCCCGGAAGCGCTTCGGCCAGGGAGAGCACGCGGACGCCCTGCGCGAGGTCGAGATCTCCTTCTACTCGGCAGAGGCCGAGGCGCACGCACGGCCACCGGGCGATCCCGACGGGCTCGCCGCGGCCATCGAGGGTCTTCGCGGCGTGCTCGAGCGCTATCCCGGAGACGTGCAGGCGATCGCCGCCCTGGCGAACGCCCACTGGCGGGTGCGCGACGTGGAGTCCGCCCTCGAGCTGGTGGAGACCTCCCTGGCCGAGGACCCGGGCCGGGTGGAGCTCGAGAACCTGCTGGTCCCCCTGCTGCTGGCGACCGATCGCGCCGACGAGGCC
>JANQSB010000698.1 GCA_028284295.1 Myxococcota bacterium
ATGTCGCCGGGCGGAGTACGGGGCGCGTCGCTCATGAGGCTTCTCCTGGCTTGTGAGACGGCCTTCTGGATCCCGGAACTCTATCGGCGGAGGCGCGCAGGGGCGACTGAACGGCGTTCCACGTCGTCGGGCCGCGCTCAGGCCCGCCGGTGCCGCGCGTAGATCCGGCGGACCCATTCGCTGCCCGGATGGTCGGCCCAGCGAGCGAGCCAGGCGTCCCGCTTCCGGGTGGCGGCCTCGGCGGGGCCACCCGAGTCCACCACGTCGACGCAGGGCATCAGCAGTGCCGCGCAGGTCAGGTCCGCGATGCCGAAGCCGTCGCCTGCCAGGTAGCCGGTCGCCTGGGACTCCTTGGCGACGAAGTCGAGCGCCTGCCGGGTGAGCTCGCGGGCGGGCGCGGCATGCTCCGCGTCGATCTGCATGCGTCGCTTCATCAACCGGCCCACGACCGGGAAGAGCAGGCGGTAGGCGGTCAGGCGGGCCCGGCCCTGGCCGACTCCGAAGGTGCCGACCACGTAGCCGGGCTCGAGCACCTCGAAGAACTTCGCCAATCGGACGGCCGGGCCGACACGCTCGTCCCAGTCCCGGACGATCCTCCGCGCGCGCTCCCGGGCCTCGGGGTCTCCGGGCAGCAGCGCCGGCTCGGGGAAGCGCGCCTCCAGATGCTCGAGGATCGCCGTCGAGCCCGCGACGACGCGCTCGCCGTCCACCAGGGCGGGGGTGGTGGTGGCGCCGGTGAGTCGCTTCATGGTGGACATGTGCGGGCCCGGCAGCAGGGAGATCCGCTGGTGGGGAACCCCCTTGAGATCGAGCGCCCAGCGGGCCTTCTCGTTGTAGTGAGAAGCCGCGAACTGGTAGAGGCACAGGTCTGTCACCGGGTTCTCCTCGGGCCTGGGGGTCGGGTTGCCCGCCGTGGGATCTTTTATATGATAATAATCATATCATGCGATACGCCCCGGAGCACAAGGCCAGGACGCGGACCCGCATCCTCGATCGGGCGGCACTCCTGTTCCGCCGGGAGGGCTTCGCGGGGGTCGGCATCGACCGGATCATGGAGGCCGCCGGCCTCACGCGCGGCGGCTTCTACGCCCACTTCCGATCGAAGGAGGAGCTCTTCGCCCAGGTGCTCGACCGGGAGGGCGACCTCGCACGGCGCTTGCGAGAGTCGCCGGACGCCGCGCGCGTCCTCTCGGGCTACCTCGATCCCGAAAACCGCGACCAGATCGCCCGGGGCTGCAGCCTGGCGACCCTCACGGGCGAGGTCCCTCGTCGGGGCCGGGCGGCGCGTCGGGCGTACACGCGTCAGGTGGAGCAGCTGCTCGAAGAGCTCGAGGCACACGTGCCGGCGGGTGCCCGGGACTCGCGGTCGCGCGCTCTCGAGGCCCTGGCCCTGTGCGTGGGCGGCATCGGCCTGGCCCGGGCGATGGGCGACGGAGAGCTCTCGCGCGAGCTCCTGGCGCGCTGTCGCGACGCAGCCTGCGCGGCCCTGGAGGGCGGCGCGGCCTAGCCGAACGGCAGGTGGAACGCGAATGCGTTGTGGGTCGCGACGAGTGCCAGCACCACGCCCATCGCGATGGTGTGGCGACGGCCGCGCGCGCGGCAGTCGTCCGCGATCAGCACGATCCACAGCGGCATGAACTCGGCCACGAACAGGAACGGCTCGTCGGGGTTGAACCAGGTGTAGGTGAGCCATCCCAGGATCGTCTGGGCCGCGATTGCGACGTGAAGGGGATCGCCGGCGCGGATGCGCCGCAGGCCGTGGACCCACGCGCTGCCCAGCAGCCAGGTCCAGCCCAGCGTGGCCAACAGCGAGAGCCCGTTGCCGAAGAGGTTGCGGGCCGGCTCGAGGAAGAGGCGCGTGGTCGGGCGCGTGCCCTTGCCGCTGTGCTTCAGGTCGACCACGTAGGTGGGCGGGGAGAGGAAGCTGCGGTCCGCGGGCCGGCCTTCCACGGGCATCAAGACCCCGTAGAAGAGGGTCGCGCGGGCCACCGTCCACGCCTTCGAGGGAGTCAGGTTGGCCATGCGCCCCAGGCGACTCTGCAGATCCCTCCGCTCGCCCCGTTCGAGGACGGTCGTGAAGGACCCGGCCAGGGGCTCGTCGAAGTAGCGTGCCGCCAGCACCGCGCTGCCCCCGGCACCCAGGACGGCCACCCCGGCGAGGCAGGCGGCCAGCGCACGTCGGCGGGAACGCAGCCCGGGCAGCGGGAGCAGGGCCGCGCTCGCCACCGCGAAGCGGAACAGGTCCACGCGCAGCCAGCCGAGGACCACGAGCGCTCCTCCGAGCAGCAGCCCGTCCCGCGGGCCGCGGTTGCGCGCGTCGCGCAGTCGCACCAGCGCGACCAGGTACAGGACCAGCACGGGAAGGGCGAGGCAGTGGGTCTCGAAGGCGGCGAAGTGGAAGCCCGCCGAGAGCGAGAGGCCGCTCAACCCGAGCAGCAGCAGACGTCGTCCGCGCGGAACGGAGAGCTCGCACAACAGCCAGCGCAGGGCGACGAGGAAGGCGAAGCCCGAGCTCGCGGCGACCGTCTTGAGGTAGAGCCAGCTGGCCATCCGCCCGGGCTCGAAGATCACGAGCCATAGTTCGTGACCCTTCTCCAGCAGCGTGTGGTGCAGCAGGTGGCTCTGGGGGTTGAAGGGATAGATGCGGTCCCGCACCAGAGCGTCCCAGAGGAAGGCGCTGTCCTGGGCGAAGACCTCGAAGGGGCCGTGCAGGGGGCTCCGGGGTCCGAAGCTCAGCAGGTATCCCAGGGAGAGGAGGGCGGCCAGCGCGAGCTCGGGCGCCGATGCCCAGCGGGATCCCGCACCGGGGTCGTTGCCTCGCGCGGGACTCAAGGCCAGTGGAGGGCCACCCACACCGCCGGGTGGTCGCTCAGCTCGGACAGCACGGGGTCCGTTCCCTGGGCGGTCACGCTCGGCCCGCGGACGTAGACGTGGTCCTTGCCCTTGGTGGTGTCGACCGAGGCGCGCACGAGTCCGACCTCGCCCAGCTTGGCGTCCGTCCAGTCGCGCTCGCCCTGGTTCTCGGTGTTGAAGTCGCCTCCGACGACGAGGTGGCCGCCATCGGGAAGCGCGTCGCGGATCGCCTGGATCTGCTCCTGGCGGACGCTCCAATCGGCATCGCCGGCGTCGAGGTGCAGGTTCGCGAAGCGCACGCCCTGGGAATCGGCCCACTGCCAGCCCTTGCGGGCCAGCCAGTCCCCGGACGCGAAGCCGGCCTTCTCGTGTCGCTCGCACCCGGGATCGACGAGCGGGTGCGCGGCCGGTGCGCCCAGGGTGAGTCCGCTCGGAAACCAGTACCAGTCGCCACAGGAAGTCCCGTCCATGCGTTGGAACCAGTCCTCCTGCACCAGACGGTAGTCGTAGGCGGCGAGCCCGTTGCGAATCTGGTCGAGCCGACCCGGGATCGCCTGGAGCTCCGGCTTCTCGAAGGGCCACGGCAGGTCGGCGATGTTGAAGCTCGCGATGCGGGCGGTGGGCATCCTGATCCCCGGAAGGCTCCCATCCTATCAGCTCGGCCGCCGCCCGACGGGGTCGCTGCGGGAGGCGAAGCGGCTGCGGGAGAGGGGCCACGTCGAGCGCGAAGCTAGGTCGCGCCGGGATCGCGAAGCCGGGCTCGCTCCTCGCCGCCCCGAACGGCGTCCCGACTAGCGGTCCGCGCCCCCGCTGCTCCGGGCCGACAGCCAGCCCTCGAGGGCGGCCGCCGCGAAGTCCCGGGCGTCGGCATCGGCCTGACGCGTCGCCTCGGTCTCGTTCAGGTGGACCGCGCGTCCTTCTTCGGTGAGGACGGCAACCACGTCCCCACCGCTGGCGACGTCGGTGATCTCGACCGAGGCGTCCCAGTGGACCGCCACCAGGGTGTCGTCCGGATGCAGGTGGAGCCGCTCGAAGGCGACCTTGGACTCGACGCGCAGCCAGACGGGGTCGGTCCCCCAGGCCGTGTCGGTGCTGCCGGGCGTGAAGCCCAGCGCCAGCACCTTCTGGGTGAGCGCGCGGCGATTCTCGGCCAGGGCGTCCCCGGTCTCACCCGTCTTGGCGTCCATCTCCCAGGACCACACCTCGATGCGAAGCTCGCGCTTGATGCGCGCCAGGGCGTCGACGAGGGCCGCGGCCTGCTCGGCGGCTGCGTCGTCGTCGGGGCTGGGCGTGCCGCCGAGCTTCGCGATCCGCTCGCGCAGTCGGTCGCGGGCTGGGATGCTCGCCAGCGCCTCGCTGAGCCGCGGCAGGAGCTCGTGGGGAGCATCCGTGCCGGTCGCGGCAAGCGCGGCGTCGATGCGGCGATCGATCTCCGAGAGCTCGGTCTCCAGGGCTTCGAGGATCGGCTGCTTGTCGAGCACCGCGAGCGCCCAGTGCGTGTCCTTGCCGTCGTCGTACCAGGCGTCGACGATCTCGGCGCCTGCCTCGCCCCCCGTCTGCTCGGCGATGGCGGCGAGCGCCATCTCCTCCGCGCGATCCGGGTAGACGTTCGCGCCGATTCCCACCGCGTAGCGGGTCTCGGGGTACTGGCTGGCCGTACCCGAGACCCACTCCGGCGCGGGCCGGCCCGACGCGCAGGCCATCGCGAGGCCGACGACCATGGCGACGGCCAGCCAGGCGGGTCGCCCCGGCGCCCCGCTCACTCGCTGACCACCACCCGGACCATCTGGACGGGCTCGATGGGGCGGTCGCCGCCATCCGTCGGAGTCGACTCGATGCTCGAGATCACGTCCATGCCGTCCACGACGCGGCCGAAGACCGGGTGCTTGCTGGGGCCCGGGGAGAAGAAGTCGAGATAGTCGTTGTGGTTCGTGTTGATGAAGAACTGGCAGCTGCCACTGTTCGGCTGGCCGGTGTTGGCCATCGAGAGGGTTCCGGGCTCGTTGGAGATCTGGGCGTCGTCCGGGTGCTCGTCCTGGATCCGCCCGTTGGGGCTGTCGCCGGTGCCCGCGCGCGGGCTCTGGGGGTCGCGGCTGTGCGGACACCCGAACTGGATCATGAAGCTCTGGATGACCCGGTGGAAGTGGAGGCCGTCGTAGAAGCCGCTCTTCGCGAGATCGATGAAGTTGCCCGCGGTCACGGGCATCTTGTCGGTGAAGAGCTCGACGGTGACGTTGCCGAGAGAGGTTTCGAGAGTCGCTGTGGGATTGGCCATGGAGCCAGGATAGCCGCTTTCAGCCGCCGTCCTTGGCGGCCTGCTCGGCGGCCTGCTCGGCGGCGACCTCGGCGATGCACTTCTCGATCACGGCGACCAGGGGGGCCGCCCGGGGATAGCCCACATAGTGGACTCCGAAGACGAGCACCTCGCGCAGCTGCTCCGGGGTCAGCTCGCCCCTTCGAAGCGCGGCCCGGGCCTGGATCTCGAAGGTCATGTTCTCACCCAGGGCCATGATGGCGCCCAGCAGGATGAGCCGTCGGTCGCGCATCTCGAGCTCTTCCCGGGTCCAGACCTCGGCGAAGAGGGTCTCGAGCATGATGTCGCTGAAGGCCATCGCGCCCTTGGGGGCGGTGGCGATCGCGCCCGCGTAGACCTCCTTGATCTTCTCGGCTCCCCGCTCCCAGCGGTCGTCCGACATCGGCCTGTCTCCTCGATCCTGTGCCCGGCTTCCGGGCCGGGCAGCCGCCTCAGCGTTCCTGTACGCCCTTGGGTGCGCGCTGCTTCATGTAGCCGAACAGGTAGCCGGCCACCCGGCGCATCTGGATCTCCTCCGAGCCTTCGGTGATGCGATAGCGCCGGTGGTGCCGGTAGATGTGCTCGAAGGGCTTGTGGCGCGAGTAGCCCAGGCCGCCGTGCACCTGCATGGCCCGGTCGGCGGCCTCGCAGCACAGCCGGTTCGCCTGGTAGTTGCAGATCGAGACCTTGTCCGAGACCGAGAAGGCGCCGTGCTCGTCCATCTGCCAGGCGGTCTTGTGGATGAGCGCGCGCAGCATCTCGCACTGGGCCTGCAGCTCCACCAGTGGGAACTGGATCGCCTGGTTCTGGGCCAGGGGCTTGCCGAAGGGCTTGCGTTCGAGCGCGTAGCGGACCGACTCGTTCACGCAGTACTGGGCGGCGCCCAGGCTCGACGCCGCCTGGCGGATGCGGTTCTCGTTGAAGAAGTGCTGGGCGACCTGCAGGCCCCGCCCCTCGCCCCCGAAGATGCTGGACTCCGGCACCCGGACGCCGTTGAAGGAGACCCGGCCGTGATCGGTCGGCATGTTGAAGGTCCAGAGCATCTCCTCGATGCGGAGGCCTTCGGCCTTCATCGGCACCAGGAAGGCCGTGATGCCTTCCGCGTCTCCCGCCTGACCGTGGGTGCGCGCGAGGACCAGGTCGCAGTCCGCCTTGTGGATCCCCGTGTTCCAGGTCTTCTCGCCGTCGATCACCCAGTCCGATCCGTCCCGGACGGCACGGGTCTCCATGTGGGTGGCATCCGATCCGTGTGCCGGCTCGGTGATGCCGAAGGCGAATCCCCGCCGTCCGTTCGCCAGATCGTCGACCCATTCACGCTTCTGCTCGTCGCTGCCGTAGTGGAGCATGAGCAGCAGGCCGACGTTGTTCCCCACGATCGAGTGCTCGTTCTGGAGGTCGTTGTGCAGGCCCAGGCCCCGCGCCGCCAGGTGCTCGCGGATGATCGCCATGCCCAGGTTGGTTCCGTCCATGCCGCCGTAGGCCCGGGGGAAGGGGTAGCGGTAGAAGCCCGCCTCGTCTGCGAGGCGCTTGGCTCGATGGAGCAGGGCCTCCCACTCCTCGTTCGGCAGGCCTCCGCGATCCCAGTCCGTGCGCGCGTCCTCGCGGCGGTGGTCGAAGAAGCGGACGTTGTCGTCCTGCTGCTCCAGCGGCTCGATGACCTCTGCGATGAAGCGATCGAGCCGGTCGAGCAGCTCCTGGAGTTCCTTCGGAATCTCGAAGTCCATGGCCGTCCGCGAGTGGGGGTGGGCGTCGCGAGAGCGCCCGACTCTAGCGCGCTAGCATCCCAGCGCGCGTACCGCGCGCGGGGCGTGTGCAGGGTCCAGGGCGTGGGACTGCGTGCAGGAAGGGCGTAGGACTGGTTGTAGGACTGGGCGCAGGAAGGGCGTAGAGAAAGCGCGTAGAGAAAGCGCGTAGAGAAGGGAGAGCTCGTGTCGATTCGATCCGCATTCCGGCCGTCGGGCGCTCTCGTCGCGTCGGCCGTCGTCTGCCTGTCGATCCTCTTCGGCTGCAGCGGTCCCTTCGCGGTCTTCCCGGGCGGGGAGCTCGAAGGCGAGGGCCGCCCGGCACCCGAAGACTGGAGCTTCGCCGGAGACTACGGCACCGCGCAGCTGGAGACCGCCGCCGAGGAGCCCTACTCGGTCAACATCGCCTACACGGTCCTCGGCGGACGCGTGTACGTGAACGCGGGTGGCACCGAGACCCGGTGGGTGAAGAACATGAACGCCAACCCCGAGGTGCGTCTGCGGGTCGACGGCACCCTGTACGAGCTTCGCGCCGAGCGGGTGCAGGACGCCGAGACGATCCGCGAGTTCGCCGTTGCCTGGACGGATCAGTCCGTGTTCCGTCGCGACCCCACCGGTTACGACGAGCTGTGGCTGTATCGGCTGGTCGCCCGATAGGACACGCCGCGCGTGATCCTCGACGCCCGGAGCCTGGACGAAGGCTCGCAGATCGACGCCGATCTCTGCATCGTCGGCGCCGGTGCCGCGGGGATCACGCTCGCTCGTGAGCTCGCCCGCGGGCGCCTGCGGGTCTGTCTCCTCGAGAGCGGCGGCTTCAGCCCGGACGCGGCGACCGTCGACCTGAACGCGGGAGAGAGCGTCGGCCACCCGTACTATCCGCTCACCCAGGCGCGTCTCCGATTCCTCGGCGGCACCACCAACCACTGGGCGGGCTGGTGCCGGCCGCTGGACGCCGCCGACTTCCAGGCGCGGGAGGGTCTACCCGGGACCGGCTGGCCCTTCGATCGCGAGTCGCTGATGCCCTTCTACCGCCGTGCGCAGGAGGTCTGCGGGCTCGGGCCCTTCAGCTACGAGGTCGACGACTGGACGGGCCCTCAGAGTCGCGCGTTGCCGCTCGATCGCGCGCGATTCGCGACGCGTGTCTTCCAGCTGAGCGCGCCGCTCCGCTTCGGGGAGCGCTACCGCGATCTGCTCGAGCGATCGACCGCGGTTCGCACCCTGCTCCACGCCAACGCGGTCGGACTGGACGTCGACGAGTCGCGGCGGCGCGTGGCGCGGGTGCGGGTCGCGACCCTGTCGGGTCGGCGCTTCTCGGTCGTGTCCCCTCGCGTGGTGCTGGCGGCCGGGTCGATCGAGAACGCGCGACTGCTCCTCCAGAACGGGCTCGGAAACGGTCACGACCAGGTCGGCCGCTACTTCATGGATCACGTCGAGCTTCCCTCCGCGCTGCTGCTGCCCTCGCGCGTCGACCGGGACCTCGCCTTCTATCGCCCCCACGCGGCCCGCAACCGGCATGGAGAGGCTCGGGTGTCCGGCGTCCTGGCCCTCTCGTCCGAGCTCCAGCGTCGGGAGGGGCTCGCGGCCGTCGCCTCGACCGAGCTCGAGCGCGCCGTGCTGCGCGATCGAGCGGGCGCGGGCCTGGCGTTCGACGTGGCCGATCTCGTCGCCGACCTGGACTCTCTCCGCGCCGGTGAGCCGGGCCCTGCGTCGGGAGGCTCGCGCCGGGTGTTCCGGTTCTCGCTCTTCAGCGAGCAGCTCCCGAATCCCGAGAGTCGCGTGACGCTCTCGGACGAGCGTGACGCGCTGGGGCAGCATCGGATCCGGCTCG
>JANQSB010000009.1 GCA_028284295.1 Myxococcota bacterium
CCTGTTCGGCGACATCCTGTCCGACGAGGCGGCGATGATCACCGGCTCACTCGGCATGCTGCCTTCGGCGTCCTGGCCGGCGATGTCGGGCGCCGAGCCGTGTACCGGCTCGAACAGCCCCACCCCGCCCTCGCCGAGGCTCGCCGAAGGCAGCATGCCGAGTGAGCCGGTGATCATCGCCGCCTCGTCGGACAGGATGTCGCCGAACAGGTTCCCCGTGACGATCACGTCGAAGCGCGCGGGCTCGCGCACGAGCAGCATCGCGCAGGAGTCGACCAGCTGGTGGGCGAGCTCGACGTCGGGGTACTCCTTCGCGACCTCGTCCACGACCTCCATCCACAGCTGCGAGACCTCGAGCACGTTCGCCTTGTGGACGTGGGTCACGTGATGGCGCCGACCGCGCGCCGCCTCGAAGGCCACGCGCGTGATGCGGGCCACCTCGTGCTCGTCGTACACCATGGTGTTGCGCGCCTCGCGGCGGCCGTCGACCAGCGCGCGCCCGCGCGGCTCGCCGAAGTAGATGCCGCCGGTGAGCTCGCGCACCACCAGCAGGTCGATCCCGTCCACCACCTCGGGCCGCAGCGACGAGGCCGCCCCCAGCGCGGGGAAGACCTGCGCGGGCCGCAGGTTCGCGAACAGGCCGAGCTCCTTGCGGATGCGCAGCAGCCCCTTCTCGGGCCGCACGTCGACCGGCATGTCGTCCCAGGCCGGCCCGCCGACGGCCCCCAGCAGCACCGCCCGGGCCTCGCGACAGCGATCCACGACCGCGTCGCCGAGCGGCGTGCCGTGGGCGTCGATCGAGGCGCCTCCGATCAGGCCTTCCTCGAATTCGAGGTCGAGGCCATGCAGCTCGGCCGCGCGCGCGAGCACGCGCTGCGCCTCTGCGGTCACCTCGGGACCGATTCCGTCCCCCGGAAGTACGACGATTCTCGTCAAGCGATGCTCCCGATCGACCCCGCGGCCGATCCCCTGATTCAGATTCCGCGCGGCTCTTCCACGGGCTTGCGCTTGCGATGCCATTCCAGCTTGTTGAGCGCGTGGACGTAGGCCTTCCCGCTCGCCACCAGCACGTCCTCGTGGGCACCGTGGCCGACCACCGAGCGACCCGCCTCGCTGATCGTGACCGACACCTCGCCCTGGGCGTCGAGCCCGGCGGTCACCGCATGGACCTGGTAGCGCTCGAGCTCGCTCTCGGTCTCGGTCAGGTCCGAGATCGCCTTGAAGACCGCGTCCACCGGGCCGACGCCCGTTGCCGTGGTCTCGCGCGGGACCCCGTCGACCTTCAGCTGGACGCTGGCGCGCGCGCGACCTTCGCTGCCGCTCTGGATCGCGAGCGACTCGAGCGCGAAACGGTCCTCGGTGCTGATCGACGAGTCGGCCACGATGGCCTCGAGGTCCTCGTCGTAGACCACCTTCTTGCTGTCGGCGAGGTCCTTGAAGCGCTTGAAGGCGCGCTGGAACTCCTCGCCCTCGATCTCGAGCCCCAGCTCCTCGAGCCGATCCGCGAAGGCGTGGCGCCCCGAGTGCTTGCCGAGGACCAGCTCGTTGGAGGTCCGACCGATCGACTCCGGGGTCATGATCTCGTAGGTGATGGCCGCCTTGAGGACCCCGTCCTGGTGGATGCCCGCCTCGTGGGCGAACGCGTTCTCCCCGACGATGGCCTTGTTGGGCTGTACCGAGACGCCCGTGATGGACGACAGCATGCGGCTCGAGGGGTAGATCTCCTGGGTCTGGATGCCTGTATCCGCACCCCCGCAGACCTGAGGACGCGTGCGCAGCGCCATCACCACCTCTTCCATGGAGGTATTCCCGGCCCGCTCGCCGATGCCGTTCACCGTGCACTCGATCTGCCGTGCACCGGCACGCACCGCTGCCAGGCTGTTGGCCACCGCCAGGCCCAGGTCGTTGTGGCAGTGGACCGAGAAGACCGCCCGCGACGAGTCCGGGATCCGCTCGATCAGGGTCGCGATCAGCGTGGCGTACTCGTCGGGCGTCGTGTAGCCGACCGTGTCCGGCACGTTCAGAGTGCGTGCACCGGCTTCGAGGGCGACCGAGAAGATCTCGACCAGGTAGTCGGGGTCGGAACGCGTGGCGTCCTCGGCCGAGAACTCGACGTCGTCCACGTAGCCGCGCGCCTGGGTGACCGCGCGCTCCACCTCTTCGCGCACCTGCTCACGGCTCATGCGCAGCTTGTGCTCCAGGTGGATGTCGCTGGTGGCGATGAAGGTGTGGATGCGCGGCGCGCGAGCCCCGTCGAGGGCCTGGGCAGCGCGCTCGACGTCCGCCTCACCCGTGCGAGCCAGTCCACAGATGATCGGCCCCCGCACCTCCTTGGCGACCGCCTTGACCGACTCGAAGTCCCCGTCACTGGCGATCGGGAAGCCGGCTTCGATGACGTCGACTCCCAGCCGCTCGAGCTGGCGCGCGAGGTTCACCTTCTCGCTCAGGTTCATGCTGCAGCCCGGGGACTGCTCGCCGTCGCGCAGGGTCGTGTCGAAGATCAGGATGCGATCGCTCATCCGCTCCCCCCCGTCTCCTGCGTCGGGGTCGATCCTTCGGGCTCTTCCGGTCCGGCGGCCACGCTCTCCAGGATCCGCCCGGTTCGCTGCCGCCAGGCCCACGCGATGGGCCCGTGGGCCACGTAGACCAGCCCCACCCCGAAGAAGGTGACCGTGGGCTTCGCGGCCAACAGGATGACCGCCAGCACGGCGACCACCACCGATCCGTCCGAACGACGGATCTTCAGGTCCTTGAAGCTGCGGTAGGGGATCGGACTCACCATCAACAGACCCAGGATCACCAGGCCCAGCGCGGGGACCATCGGAGGCATGCCCAGCGGAAGCCCCAGGTCCCGCTTGAGGAAGCCCTCCGTGAACCACACCGTGGAGGCCACCATGCCGGCGGCGGCCGGAGTCGGCAGGCCGTCGAAGCGCCCGACGTAGCGGCCGGAAGTCACGTTGAAGCGGGCCAGGCGCAGGGCGCCACAGGCCGTGAAGAGGAACGCCATCACGGGTCCGGGCCAGAACCCGAGCTCGCGGAAGTGCCCGGCGTGGAACGCGATGACCGCCGGCGCCACGCAGAACGACACGGTGTCCGCGATCGAGTCGTACTCGACGCCGAAGCGGCTCTCCGACTTCGTCAATCGGGCAGCCCGCCCGTCGAGCATGTCGAAGACCGCGGCGATCAGGATCGCCCACGAGGCACGCCAGACGTCGGCGGGTGCGGTGACGATGGCGTAGAAGCCAGCGGCCAGATTGCCGGTGGTCAGCAGGTGCGGGAGCAGCGGACCGAAGCCCCTCCCGAGCAGCTCGCCCGCCTCTCCTCGCCGACGACGTCTCCGGCGCCGGCGACGGGACGTGTACTCGGCCTGCTCTTCCATGCGCCCTTCCATGCGCCTCCCCGCAGCCCCCGGGTCGCCGGGGCCGGCTCTCGGGCTAGTTCTTGGAGCGGTCGACGAGCTGCTTCTCCTGGAGCCACGGCATCAGACCCCGGAGCCGCGCCCCCACCTCTTCCATCGGGTGCTCGGCCGCACTGCGCCGCATGGCTTCGAACGAGACGTTGCCGGACTGGTTCTCGAGGATGAAGCGCTTGGCGAACTCCCCGGACTGGATCTCGGAGAGGATCTCCTTCATGCGTGCCTTGGTGTCCGCATCGATCACCCGGGGACCGCTCACGAAGTCCCCGAACTCGGCGGTGTTCGACACCGAATACCGCATGTTCGCGATGCCGCCCTCGTAGATCAGGTCGACGATCAGCTTCACCTCGTGGATGCACTCGAAGTAGGCCATCTCCGGTGCGTAGCCGGCCTCGACCAGGGTCTCGAAGCCCGCCTGCATCAGCGCAGTGAGGCCGCCGCAGAGCACCGCCTGCTCGCCGAAGAGATCGCTCTCACACTCCTCGCGGAAGGTGGTCTCGATGATTCCCGCGCGGCCGCCGCCGATGCCGCTCGCGTAGGCGAGCGCGATCTGCAGGGTGTCGCCCTTCGGGTCCTGCCCCACCGCCACCAGGCACGGAACGCCGCGGCCTTCCTCGTAATGCGCGCGAACGGTGTGGCCGGGGCCCTTCGGCGCGACCATGAACACGTTCACGCCCTCCGGCGGCCGGATGGCACGGAAG
>JANQSB010000026.1 GCA_028284295.1 Myxococcota bacterium
CGCCGATGACGAGCGGCAGCAGCACCAGCACCGCGAGGCCCCACAGGCAGACCCCGATCAGGAAGGCGGCACCGACGTCGGGAAGCTCGCCCCCCTGGAAGGCGAAGGGGTCGAGCATCCAGCCGAAGAGCATGAAGATCAGGGTCTGCCTGTGGGGCCTCGCGATGCTGGTGCTGCTGCCGATCGTCATCGGCGCCATCACGGCAGCCGTCAGCGACCTCTACCTGGGCGCCGCACTCTCGCTTGCCGACGCGTTGCGACGCGGGCTGGCGCGCATGGTGCCGCTGATGATCACCTACCTGATCTTCACCCTGGTCCTGGGTGTCGCGATGGCGATCATCGTGGTCGCCGCGGCGGTGTCCATCGGGGGCTTCGTGGCGGTCGTCCAGGGGTCGGCGGTGGGTGTCGCGTTGCTGGTGATCCTGATCCTCGTGGCCATCCCGGTGGCGTTCTCGTTGGCGGGCCTGCTCACCCTGGTTCCCGGCGTGCTGGCCGCCGTCGTCGTGCTCGAGAACCTGTCGCTCTTCGAGGCGATCGCCCGCACCTGGTCCCTCGTGAGCGCCGCCTTCTGGCGCTGGGTGGGGCTCGGTCTGGTCCTCTACATGCTCATCCTGATGTTGCCGACCGGCGTGCAGTTCATGGTCGGTTCCCTGCCCGTGCTGGGCGCCGTCGTGTGGGGGGCCGTCCAGGCGCTGTGTCAGGCCTACCTCTACACGACGACGGTGGTCGCCTACTTCGACGTGCGCTGCCGCATCGAGTCCTTCGATCTCGAGCATCTGGCGCAGCTGGTGGAGGCGAACGCACCCGGGCCGGCGGCACCCGTCCGCTGATGGCCGAAGCGGGCGAGGTCATCGCCGGGGCGGCCGGGTCCGGCGCGGTGCCCGACGTCGAGGCGACGCGCGCGCTGGCGCGCGAGATCCTGTCCCGTCCGGACTACGCGCAGCATCGCCGCGATCCCAGCTTCTTGCAGGAGTGGATCGACGGGCTGGCCGAGCGCCTGGTGCAGGCCTGGCAGTTCGTCGCCGATCTCCTGCCCGACTGGCTGGTGGGCGCCTGGGACGGCTTCTGGTCGGGACTGCGCGACTTGCTGGCGGCCACCCTCGGGCAGGACGGACTCACGGTGCTCGTCCGCCTCGCCGTGGCACTGGCGATCTTCGGCGCGCTGGCCATCGCGGCCCACCACGCGCTGCGCATCCTTCGAGGACCGGGGGCGCCCGTCGGCTCGGACCCCGAGGCGCCGGCCGGATCCGGGCCCGACCTGCTCGCCGACGCCGAGCGACACGCGCGCGACGGACGCTTCCTCGAGGCGGCCCACTGTGTCCAGCTCGCGGCGCTGCAATCGCTGCTGAAGAAGAAGTGCATCGAGCTCGAGCGCTCCGACCCGAACCGCACCCTGCGCACGCGACTCGTCGAGGCGCCGCTCGCGGAGCCCGTTCGCGACCGTTTCCTGGCGCTGCTCGACCGCCTGGAGGGGCACTGGTTCCGGGATCGGGTCGGCGACCGTCAGCTGTACGCGGACTGGCGCTCGCTGCACGCGCAGATCGACGCGCTGCCGGAGCCGCGATGAAGCGCCGCCACGTGGTCTTCGTCGGGGTGCTCGTCGTGCTCACGGTGGCGAACTTCCTGTGGCCCCAAGCGCCGTCCCCGCTCACGAGCTCGAGCTTCGGCAAGAGTGGCAGCGGGCATGGGGCCGCCTACGACCTGCTCACCGAGCTCGAGCTGGCCCGCGGACGCAGCTTCGAGTCCGGTCGCCGCTTCCGCGACGAGGGCACCGTCTGGTGGATCGACCCGGTGGGCGTGTGCGACGGGCGGATCGCGCGCAGCGGCGAGGCGGACGTGCTGGACGATCAGGACGTCCGCTGGCCCGTATCGTCGTGGATCGAAGACGGCGGCGTCGCCGTGGTCTTCCTGCAGTCCGCGACGGCGGGCGGACCGCTGCTGCCGCCCCAGGACGCGCTCGTCGCCTGTGACGCGATCGCCGGGGTGCGCCTGCCGCGCCGGATCCGTCTCGGCGATCCGGACCCGGCGGAGGAGACAGGCGGCTTCACCCTCGAAGGCGCGCTCCTCGCCGCGCCGCGCGTCCTCGCGCAGCCCCGCATCTACGCCTTCGAAGAGTCGCTCGACTGGGAGGTCGTCGCCCGGTTCCGCGGGGAAGACGCGCCGGGGTCGCCCTTCGTGCTGTCCCGGGCGTTGGGAGGCGGTCGGCTGGTGGTCGTGGCCGACTCGGGCTTCGCTCACAACGGCTGGCTCGACCAGGGCGACGCGGCCCCCCTGCTCGTCGATCTCGCCGTCCGTCTCGGGGCTCCCCGCTTCGACGAACGCGAGCACGGCTTCGTTCCCGAGACGAGCGCCTTCCGCTACATCACCGGCTCGCCGGCGCTTCCCGTCTACGCCGGCCTGCTGGTGCTGGGCCTGCTCTTCGTCTGGCGGGGCAACGCGCTGCCCTCCCGCAGCGTCGAGGAGTTCGATCCCGCGACCCCCACCCTGGACGACTACGTGGCATCCATGTCGGCGCTCTACGCTCGAACCCGGGACCACGCCCGGGTCTTCGAGCGCTACCGTGAGCTGGCCGCGTCGCAGCTCCGGCGCCACTTCGGGCTGCCCCACGACGTCAGCGCCCGTTCGCTGGTGGAGCGCATCGAGGCCGATCCGCGCCGCGCTCCCGCGGCCGGCCAGCAGGGACGACACGAAGGTCTGAAGGTCCTAGTCGAGCCGCGGGCGGTTGCCAACGCCGCCGAGCTGGCGACGGCCACCCAGGAGCTCGACGAGCTCGTCAAGGAGGTCACCCGTTGACCGAATCAGCTGCCGAGGGCGCGCGACTCGTCACGTCCCGCTACGCCGCGTTGCGCGACCGCGTCGCGGCGGTCGTGGTGGGCCAGGACGACGCCGTACGGCTCGCGACCATCACGCTGCTGTGCGCCAGTCACAGTCTCATCGAGGGTGTGCCCGGGGTCGCGAAGACCCTGCTGGTGCGCACCCTCTCCCAGGCCGTCGGGGTGCGCTTCGGGCGCGTGCAGTTCACGCCCGACCTGATGCCGAGCGACATCCTCGGCACCGCCGTGCTCGACCCGGCCGCGGGGCGCTTCGACTTCCGCGCCGGGCCCATCTTCACCGACCTGCTGCTGGCGGACGAGATCAACCGAGCCTCGCCCAAGACCCAGGCCGCGCTGCTCGAGGCCATGCAGGAGCGATTCGTCACCGTCGACGGCGAGCGGCACCCGCTGGGAGACTGGTTCACGGTGTGCGCCACCCAGAACCCGGTCGAGCAGGAGGGCACCTATCCCCTGCCCGAGGCCGAGCTGGATCGCTTCCTGTTCAAGATCGTCGTCGACTACCCCAGTGACGACCACGAGCGCGAGCTGCTGGCGCGTCATCACGCGGGCGAGCCCGAGAGCGACGGGCCGGGCGAGCCCGCCCTCTCGCGCGACGATCTCCAGCGCGCGCGGGAGGCCGTT
>JANQSB010000040.1 GCA_028284295.1 Myxococcota bacterium
GAGGCGCGGCTCGCAGCGCCCTGGACCCCGCCTTCGAGCGGCGATATCGGGTCGTGTCGCGCGAGCCGGATCGCGCCCGGCTGATCCTCGAGCCGGCCATCCAGCAGCGACTGATGGAGCTGGGCAACGCGGAGCTGCGGCTGGGCTCCTTCGACTCCCTGCTGCCGCGCGCGTACTCGGCGGACTCCGAGAGCTCCGCCCTCCGGCGACTGCGTCGACTCTGGATGATCCGTCTGCCCGGAAAGCTCGCGAACGCGCCTCCCGAGGCCGAGCTGGCGGAGACCGGCCGCCTTCTCGCGGCTGCGGTCGCGGGCCACTGCATGTCTCCGAGCACGCCCGACCGTCGCGAGTTCGAGACGAGGACCGCCGAAGGGCAGTGGGTCTAGCCCGGGGACGCGCGACGGGCGGGGCTATGCTGGGCGGCGATGGGTCGCAAGACGGTCGTGGTCGTCGAAGGCGAGGACGCCTCACCGGAGGCCATGCGCCCGAGCGTGGGCCTGTTGCAGAAGCTCGGGGCGGAGATCGAGTGGCTGACGCCGCCCGTCGGTGAACGCGGGATCGAGGAGCGGGGCTCGGCCTTCCCCGACGAGGCTCGTGAGGCCATCGACGCCTCCGATGCCACCTTCTTCGGCTCGACGAGCGGGCCGAGCGCCGCGGCCTTGATGTACCTGCGCTGGGGTCGACGGACCTACGCCAACCTGCGGCCCGCCCGTTTCCTGCCCGGATACCGCAGCCCGCTGGCCCGGCCCGAGGGCATCGACTTCGCGATCGTCCGCGAGAATCTCGAAGACCTCTACCTCGGCGTCGAGGGGCCCATCGAGGATCTCGAGCCCATCCGCCCCCGGAGTCGAACGGCCCGCCGGCCGGTCACGGATCTGGGCCCGGGAGCGTACGCGCTCAAGCTGATCACCGAGGCGGGAAGCGAGCGCATCGCCCGCTTCTCCTTCGAGCTCGCCCGGGCCCGCAAGGCGCGGGGCGGTCCCGGCCGCGTCACCTGCGCGACCAAGCACAACATGCTCCCCGAGAGCGACGGGCTGTTCCGGAAGGTGACCCACCGCGTGGCGCTCGACTATCCGGACATCGAGCTCCAGAGCTTCATCGTGGACGACTTCGCGCATCGCATGATCCTCGCGCCGCACGAGCTCGACGTGGTCGTCACGCCGAACCTCTACGGCGACATCCTGTCCGATGCCGCGGCGGCACTGGTAGGTGGGCTCGGGCTCGCGGCCAGCGGCTGCTACGGGGAGGACTACGCGTACTTCGAGTCCGCGCACGGGACCGCTCCGGACATCGCGGGCCGGAACGTCATCAATCCCACCGCGACACTGCTCTCGGCGGCGATGATGCTCGAGTACCTGGGCCTGGTGTCGCTCGCCGAGGCCCTGGTCGCGGGCATCGAGCGGATCTACCGCGAGGGCCGGATCCTGACGCCCGACCAGGGCGGGCAGGCCACCACCCAGGCCTTCTGCGACGAGCTGCTGCGGCAGATCGAGCAGGGCTGAGGGATCCGCGCCGCTCGCCCCGGGTCCCCTATCGTACGCGGGTGGATCAGCCGATGAAGGGCCCGATGGCACGGCCCGACTCCCCGGTGAAGCTGCGCAGCGTGCCGTCCGGCGACACGCCGGCGGCCAGCCCGCGCCCCATGGCCGGCTGGGGACAGCATCCCGTCGTGGACGGGGTCGAACGACTGTCCGAGAAGCTGCCGGAGGTCGCGCGGGGCGCCGTCCTGAGTCGGGGCCTCGGTCGTGCCTACGGAGATGCGGCCCTGCCACCGCAGAACGCGGGCGCCCATGTCGCGGGCTCGCGCCTCGCAGACCGCCTCCTCGCCTTCGACGAGCGGACCGGGGTCCTGCGCGCCGAGGCGGGACTCTCGCTGGCTGCGCTGAACCGTCTCTTCTGGCCGCGGGGCTTCAGCTCGCCGGTGTCCACCGGGACCGCCTTCGTGACCCTGGGCGGGATGGTGGCTTCGGACGTCCACGGCCGGAACCACCACGTCGCCGGCTGCTTCGGCGAGCACGTCCGTGCGCTGCGCGTGCAGCTGGCGGACGGTCGCATCCTCGACGTGGATCCCGAGAACGAGCCGGAGCTCTTCCACGGCTGCTTCGGCGGCATGGGCCTCCTGGGCCACGTGCTCGAGGTCGAGCTGCAGCTGGTCCGGATTCCCAGTCCCTGGATCTGGTCCGAGAGCGAGCGATACGGGTCGCTCGAGGAGCTGCTCCCCGCCCTGCTGGAAGAGCGGAGTCGCTGGCCCTATGCGGTCGCCTGGCTCGACTGCCAGTCCCGCGGCGCCGCGCTCGGGCGGGGCATCCTGATGATGGGGCGCTGGGCGAGTGCCGCGGAAGCTCCGGAGGGCGCCCCGAAGAGCGGTCCGCGCTTCGGCATTCCGTTCCGTTTTCCGCGAGGCGTGGTCAACCGGCACACGCTGCGGATCTTGAATCGGCTCTGGTATCTCCGGCACCCGGGGCAGCGGCAGGCGCGCATCGTGGGCCCCGAGTCCTTCTTCTATCCCCTCGATCGCATCGCGAACTGGCACCGCGTCTTCGGGCCGCGCGGCTTCACCCAGTACCAGTGCGTGATCCCCGCCGAGCCTGCGGTCTATCGCGAGTTCCTCGAGCGATTCCAGCGGGGAGGGGGCTCGTCCTTCGTCACCGTGTTCAAGGACTGCGGTGCCGCGGGGAAGGGCCCGCTCTCCTTCCCTCAGCCCGGTGCTTCGCTCGCGCTCGACATCCCGATTCGCGGCGACCGGACGCGGGCTCTGGTCGACTCGCTGAACGACTTCGTCGTGGCCCAGGGCGGTCGCATCTACCTGGCCAAGGACGCCTTCACGTCGCCGGAGCACTTCCGCCGGATGTACTCCCGACTGTCCGAGTTCGAGGCCCTGCGCGAGCGCTGGGATCCCGAGTGCCGGATCTCGAGCACGCAATCGCGGCGCCTGCTGGGCCGCTGATCCGATACACTGCGCGGCCCGATGCACCGCTCCGATCTCGCCGAGCAGCTCTCCGAGCTGCGCCCCTTCGAGCGCCAGGTGTATTCCCAGGGTGGCGAGGACGGGGTCCTCGATCGCCTCTTCCAGTGCCTGGGCACGACCAACCGCTACTTCGTGGAGTTCGGCGCCTGGGACGGACAGCACTGGTCCAACAGCGCCTACCTCCGCCTCGAGCAGGGCTGGCGGGGGCTCTTGATGGACGGCGATCCGGATCGTGTCAGCGAGCGGGTCCGCAACGAGTTCGTGACGGCGGAGAACATCGAGACCCTGCTCGCCGGGTACCGGGTGCCCGAGTGCTTCGACCTGCTTTCCGTCGACATCGACGGGAACGAGTACTGGGTCTGGAAGGCGATCCAGCGTTTCCGGCCCCGCGTGGTCGTCATCGAGTACAACGTCTTCTTCGGGACCGGGGTGAGCAAGGCCATGCCCTACGACCCGGACCACCGTTGGGACAAGACCATGTTCCACGGCGCGAGCCTGGCCGCACTCCGGAAGCTGGGCCGCGAGAAGGGCTACAGCCTGGTCCACACGGACAGCTACGCGCCCAATGCGTTCTTCGTGGCCGAGGAGCTCATGCCCGGGGATTGGGTCGAAGCGCCGATCGAAGCCCTGGCGGCCTGGGACTGGGAGCCGGAGGCCGAGCCGCCGATTCCCGACGGATGCTCCTGGGCGTCCATCTAGGGGCCTGCCCCGGGACTCCTCCGCCCCGGGCTAGGACGGCCGCCGCCAGCGGATCGTGACCGTCCGTTTGCCCCACTTCCGGGCCGCGTCGACGTCCTCTCCCATGTAGATGTCGATCTTGCGCTTCCAACGCCGGGCCATCTTGTCCCGCACCACCCACACTCCGGGCAGCCCGACGATCTCGACTTCCACGCCGTGGGAGAGCCCGAGCTCGATGAGGTCGCGGGAGACCGCGATGGCCTTCATTCCGGGTCGCAGGGTGTCTCCCCAGGCCGTGAGGGTCGGCTGGTCGTTGGTCTGCGAGGCCACCGAGTTGTACGCGCTGGCCGTGACCTCGAGCTCCTCGAGGTCGCCGGCACGGGCATCGCAGCCGGCGAGAGCCGACGCGATCAGAGCCGCGAACAGGGCGCGGCCCCTGCGACGGGCGCCTCCGGCCCGCTCGAAGCGAGCGTCCACCATCTCCAGAACATGACACGGGCGCGAGTCGGCTTTCAAGCGCAGCGGGGCAGCAGAAGGGGTCGCAACCCGCCGCCCGGCCAGGCTCCGCAGACCTCGCCACTGCGTCGCCGGGGCGAGCCCGCCTGGTACAGCCGAGCTGCGGTTCGGACGAAGGATACGTTGCGGGAACACCCCGGATGGGCCGGTGTGTTCGCTCGAGGTTCACTTGGCACTCAGCGGTCTGCAGAAGGCTTCGGCGGGAGACGCGTCGTCCTCCGACGTCTCGGGGCTCGAGCTCCTCGCGCACTACGAGCTCGTGGACCAGAAGCGCGGCGCCGAGCGCAGCGGCTTCGCGGTCCTCCTCGAGCTGACCGACCGCCGGCTCATGCTGGAGAGCGATGTCCCCTTCACGCCGGGGGACCAGCTCTCGATGAACTTCTTCCTGCCCGACTCCGGCTCGGAGGCGGGGCGGACCAAGATCTCCCTCTCCTGTGCGGTGGCCCAGTGTCGGGACGCCGAGCAGCTGCACTACAGCGCACGGATCTCCAAGATCGGCGAATCGTCCAGGCGCGCCATCCAGAACCTACACGCGGAGCGCGACTCCGGGAGCCAGGAATGAGAAAGCTGGGAATCGATCTCGGAACGACGAACACGGTGGCCTGCTTCGAGGACGAGATCCTCGGCATCGGGGACGGCGGGGTGGGCTCGCTTCCCTCCGTGGTGGCCTTCCTGCCCAACGGCACGGTCAACACCGGCCAGGCGGCACGCCGCCGCCG
>JANQSB010000049.1 GCA_028284295.1 Myxococcota bacterium
GCGGCAGGGCGAAGAGCAGGATGAGGAGCCCGCCCGGCACCAGGTAGGCCAGCGCGCGCTGGCCGACCGCTCCCTGGACGCCCATCAGGGCGATCGACGCGATCCCGCAGCCGAGCAGCAGGTCGGTTCCGGGCCCGAAGAGCCACCCCTGCCTGTCCGACTCGCCCGCCATGTCCTCTCCGAGACCCCGGCGCTCGGCACGGGCCGGGCCACTCTAGCCTGCCCGCCCGACAGCGAACCGATCCGCGTTCGGGAGCCTCTGAACGAGTGGCCCGGCCTCGACTGCCCCCTGGGGGGTAGCGCGGTGGCGGGGCCGGGCCGCGCGCCGGCGACCAAAGCCCGGGCGGGGTGCCATCGGGCGCCTCACCTTCTGGCCGGCTCGGGGCACCCACGATGACACGATCGGCCGCCCGACCGGATTGCCGGTTGGAAGCCCGTTGACCACCCCGTAAGCTCCCCCGTTCCCAATTCCTCTGGAGGACCTCGCGCCCGATGCTCCGTCTGCTTCCGCGAACCACCCCCCAATCCTTCGCGGGCCTGCATCCCCGGGTGATCCTGGTCGCGCTCGCACTCGCCTTGCTCTCCACAACGGCGTGTCAGTACGACCGGGAGTCGCGCCTGGCCGAGATCCGTGCGCTGCAGGCCGCGGGTCAGTTCGACGAGTCGATCGCCCCCTTGCGGGTGTTCCTCACCGCCGACGCCAACCATCCCGAGGCCAACTATCGTCTCGGCGTCGCTCTGGTTCAGACCGGACGTCCCAGCCTGGCCGTCTGGCCGCTGCAGAAGGCCGCCGAGTCGAGCGACTTCGAGGTCCAGGCCGGCCTCCTGCTGGCCAGCACCCTGCTCTCCACCGAGTCCTACGAAGAGGCGATCCGCGCGGCCGATCAGGTCCTGTCCATCGAGCCGGACTCGGTCGCGGCGCTGCACACGCGAACCCGCGCCAACATCGCTGCCGGCCAGCCGGACACCGCACTCGTCGACGCGAACCGGATCCTCGAGCTGAACCCCGACGACTTCATGGGATCCACCCTCAAGGTCGCGGCGCTGATCGACCTCGACCAGCTCGACGAAGCCGAGCAGGTGCAGGTCGCCCTCGTCGAGGCCACCCGCGAGGCGGGCCAGGAAGACACCGCTGCTCGCGCCTGCTCGATGCTCGCGCGCTTCTACGGCTCGCAGGACCAGGTCGACAAGGCGAGGGAGCGGATCGTCGACTGCCGCGAGCGTCACCCCGACCACGCGATGGTCCAGCAGTACGCTTCGGACTTCTACCGCTGGGTGAACGAGCCCGACAAGGCCGCACAGGTCTGGCGGGACGCGATCGAGGCGTCGCCCGAGGACATCTCGCTGCGCGCCAAGCTCGGAACCGTCCTGCACCAGTCCGGGATGGTCGAGGAAGCGGAAGCCACCTACCTGGAGACCGCAGAGCTCTTCGACACCACCCGGGCCTGGCAGATCCTGGCGGTCTTCTATCGCGAGACCGACCGCAACACGAAGGCACGCGAGGCCATCGAGACGGCTCTCGCCAAGTCGGGCAAGGAGCCGCCCGCACTGCGCTTCGCGCTGGCCGACATGCTGATCGCCGAGGGCGACTACGATCGCGCCGAAGAGATCGCCCAGAGCATGCAGGAGCCGAGCTACCGCTCGCTGATCCGCGGCAGCATCAAGCTCGGACAGAACGACCCGGCCGGCGCCCTCAAGCTGCTGGAGACCGGCCTGCGTCTCTGGCCCAACAACGCCGGAGCCCGCTACATGGCCGGCCATGCGGCGCTGACTCTCGGCGACCTGCCCCGCGCCCTGGCCGAGTATCGCGAGGCGACCCGCATCGACGCGGCCGCGACGGACGCCGCGCTCTCGATGGCCCGGATCTACTTCTCGCTGGAGAAGTACCCGACCGCGATGCAGTTCGCCGACCGCCACATCGCGAGCCGTCCCTTCGTCAACGAAGATCCCTACGTCATCGCGATCCGTTCGGCGGTCGAGCAGGGGCTGTGGGCGAAGGCCGAGACGGCGATCTCGAACCTGCGAACGCAGCCGGGCATGCGCAGCGCAGCCGTCGTCGAGGCAGCGGGACTGTTCCGCAAGCGGGACGGGACCGAGGCAGCCATCGACCTGGTGAAGGAGAGCGAGATCGACCTGACGGATGCAGCCAACGTGGGCTCCCTGACGGCGATCAGCTTCGACCTGATCGAGCTCGGACGCACGGGCGAGGCGTTGAAGCTGGTGGGCGCCGCACTCGCCAAGCATCCGGACGACCCGGCCCTGCTGGACCTGAAGGCAAGGCAGCTGGCGCGACTGGGCCGCGACGCGGAAGCCCTCGCCGCCACCGACAAGGCACTGGCGGCGGACCCGGAGTTCGGCCCGGCACTCGAGGTGCGCGCCATCTACGCCGACCAGGCCGGCAAGCTCGAAGAGCCGCTGGGCCTCTGGGAGCGCGCGGTGGCAGCGGACGAGGGGAACGCCGAGTACCTCTATCGCAAGGCCTCCGCCCTGGTCCGACTCGGGCGCCGCGACGAAGCGATCGAGGAGCTGCGAAAGGTGATGACCGTCTCCCCGGGGCACCTGGCGGCAGTGAACGATCTCGCCTGGCACCTCGCGGACACCAACGAGCAGCTCGACCAGGCGCTCGAGCTGGCCCGCCGGGCCGTGCAGCTCGACCGGCAGGCCGAGACCCTCGACACCCTGGGCTTCGTCCATCTCACGCGGGGAGAGGCCGTGGAGGCGATCAGCGCCTTCGAGGACTCGCTGGCCGCCCGGCCCGAGTCCGCCTCGGTTCGCTACCGGCTCGCGATGGCACAGAGCAAGACAGGAGACTCGACGGCGGCGCGTGAGAACCTCACGAAGGCGCTCGAGGTCGAGTCCTTCCCGGAGCTCCAGGCCGCCCGGGACGAGCTGGCTCGCCTCGAGAGCAACTGAGGGAGCCCCGATGCGATCGCGCCCTGGCGGGGGAACGCGCGCCGTTGCCCTGGCCGGGTCGCTCGCGCTGGCTCTGGCCTGTTCCTCCGCCGAGGAGCGAGCCCGGGAGCAGCTCGAGCGCGGCCGCGAGTACGCGGCCGCCGGCCGCTTCGACGAGGCCCGACTGGAGCTGCTCAACGCCTCCCTGTCCGACGCGGTGGGCGTGGAGGCGCGGCGCGCGCTCGCCGAGATCGAGATCGACCAGGGCGAGCTGGGAGCCGCGCTGGTCCTGCTGCGCGAAGCCAACCGCCTCGACCCGGACGATCGCCGCGTCGCGCTGAGCCTGGCCGGCCTCATCATGGGCGAGGAGTCCGCGGAAGCGAAGCGCCTGATCGAGGGCGCCGTCGCCGCCGACCCGGAGGATCCCGCCGGCTACATCGCCCGCTCGCAGCTGGCCCTCTCCAGCGGCTCGAGGCGCGCCGCCCTCCAGGCTGCGCGAATGGCCATCGAGAAGGGGCCCGACGACCCGGAGGCGGACTTCCAGCTGGGCCTCGTCCTCGAGGCCACGATCCGGAAGGGGCAGCTGCGAGAGACCGGCACCGCCGACACCGTCTACGAGAGCGCCTGGGGCGCCTTCGAGGGCTACGTGGAAAAGGGGGGAGAGCGCCCCTGGAAGGCCCGGCTGGAGCAGGCGCGGGTCCTGGCGGCGTGGCCCGGACGAGCGACCCAGGCCGCTCGTCAGTTCCGCGTTGCGATCGAGGAGGCCCGCGAGTCCGGCTCCCGACGCGACCTCCTCGTGGCCGCGTCGCGCGCGGCGGCGTTCGCCCGCAAGGACCGCGACGACGAGCTCGAGCGAGAGGCCCTCGAGACCCTCGTCGAGACCGAGCCGCGCGACTACAGCTGGTGGCGCGCACTGGCCGAGATCGAGCGGCGGAAGCGGCGCGACCCGGACGCCGTCTGGCGCCGGGCCCTCGCCGCACGCCCGGACGACCCGCGGGCGCACATCGAGTACGCGCGCTTTCTCATCAGCCGGTGGAAGCTCGACGAGGCGCTCGCACACCTCGAGGGCAAGGCCGCCGAAGGCATCGCTCCGCCGATCCTGCTGACGGCGGTCTCGAGCACGCAGCTGGCCGCTCGCCGCGTGGACGATGCGCGAGCCACGGTGGAGCGACTCGAAGCCGAGCATCCCGACCATCCCCGCACCCGAGTCGCCCGCGCGCAGCTCCTGATGCGACAGGGGAAGGTCGGCGAGGCGCTGGAGCTCGCGCGCGCGCTCACCGCCGAGCACGACGACTACCACGGGCTGATCTTCCTGGCGCGCGCGGAGATCGCGTCGGGCGACCCCGAGGCCGCCTTCGACGCCCTCCGGAAGGCGAGCGGGCTCCACCCGGTGTTCCCCTACGAGGCCGAGCAGGCCCGGGCCCAGCTGGAGGCGCGGCAGGGCGACTGCCCCGCCGCCATACGGCGCTACGAGCGGATCGCCGCACGCATCGCGCTGTCGTCGGAAGACAACCTGGTCCTCGCCCGCTGTCACTACCGCAGCGACGAAGCGGTCGCGGGCCGGAAGATCCTCGAGGAGATCCTCGAGAACCCGGCGGCGCCGTCGGCGGCGATCCTCGAGTACGCGCGCCGGGAGGCCGGAGATCCGGCGGTGCGCACGCGAATGCGTCGATCTCTCGAGTTCCTCCTGCGACGCGAGCCGAGGAACTGGGAGGTCCTGAGCGTGCTGACCCGGATCGATCTGGCCGACGACCGCGCAGAGGAAGCGCTGGCTCGACTCGACGAGAAGATCGATCGCGCGGGCGACCGCGAGCTTCCCGAAGTGCGGCTGCTGCGCGCGCAGGTCGCCGCCGAGGCGGGCCGCGACGAGGGTCGCCTCCAGGATGCACTGATCGCGCTGCGTGCCAAGCCGAAGCTGCGCAACGCGCTGGAGATCTCGGTCGCGCTGCTGCTGGAGATCGAGAAGCCGAAGCAGGCCCTCGAGGCCGCGGAGTTCGCGAAGCGCAACAACGCCATCTCACCCGAACGCCAGCTGCTGCTGGGACAGCTGTACCGGATGAACGACCGCCACGAAGAGGCGGTCGCGGTCTTCGAGAAGGCCGTGCGGCGGAGTCCCGAGAATCCGAACCTCCACCTGCAGCTGGGCCTGGCGCTGGAGGCCCTGAACCGCCAGCCCGAAGCCGTCGCAGCCTTCGAGAAGGCGCTCGCCATCAGCACCACCTTCCCGGGAGCCGAGCACGCGCGGCGCGCACTCGAAGGAGCTCGCGGCAACGGTGCCTCCTGAGGCCGAGGACCAACGGTCCAACAGCCCGGCGCCCGGAGCCCATGCGCTCCTGCTGCTCTGCTTCTTCCTCTCCGGACTCGCGGCGCTGATCTACCAGACCGCCTGGACCCGCCAGTTCGCATTCGTCTTCGGCACCTCGGAGCTCGCCGTTGCCAGCGTCCTGGCCGCGTACATGGGAGGCCTGGCTCTCGGCGCCGCGGTCATCGCCCCGCTCGCGCCCCGCATCCGCCGCCCCCTGCTCGCCTACGGCATTCTCGAGCTGGCGATCGGCCTCGCGGCGCTCGCCGTGCCCTACGGCGTGCGGCTGGCGACGGGGCTCTACGTCTCGATCTTCGGCGCCCGCAACGCACCCGCCGACGAGGGCGGGCTGCTGACGGCACTCTTCTACCTGGCCTGCTCGTTCGCGATCCTGCTCGTGCCGACGGCGCTGATGGGCGCGACGCTCCCGCTGCTGGCGCGACACGCGGTCCGCAGCGAGGAGGAGATCGGCAGCCGCATCGCGCAGCTCTACGCCATGAACACGGCCGGAGCCGTCGCCGGAACCCTGCTCACGGGCTTCGTGTTTCTGCCCGCTCTCGGGCTCTCGCGCACCGTGGGTGTCGCCGTCGCCGCCAACCTGCTGGTGTTCGGTGCGGCGGCCGTGTTGGCGAGGCGGGCTCCGTCCGTCCCGCTGCGCCTTGCCGCTGCGGCGGACCCGCGTTCTCCGAATCGCTGGATCCTGCCGGTGATCGCCGCTTCCGGCTTCGTGTCCTTCACCTACGAGGTGCTGTGGACCAGACTGCTGGGGCACGTGCTCGGCGGCAGCGTCTACGCGTTCGCCACCATGCTGGCCACCTTCCTCGCCGGCATCGCCCTGGGGTCGGCCTTGGCCTCGGGCCGGCTCTCCGGCGACCGTCAGATCGCGACGCGCGCCTTCGCCTGGGCCCAGGTCGGTACGGCCCTCCTCTCCGGGGCCGCCTTTCTCGGCATCGACGCGACACCGGGCTGGGCGGCTCTCGCCGGAGTCGAAGGCGATGCGCGGCTGCTGCTCGACGCCGGGATCGCGGCCGCGGTGCTGCTTCCGGGCGCCCTCTGCATCGGTGCGACCTTCCCGCTCGCGGTCCGTATCCTGGCCCGAGGCCAGGAGGAGGCCGGCCCCGCGAGCGCCCGGGTCTATGCGTGGAACACCCTGGGTGCGATCACGGGCGCCGTGGGCGCCGGCTTCTTCCTGATTCCCGCCGTCGGCTTCACCTGGACCCTGGCGGCAGCGGTATCCGCCAATGCACTGCTCGCGGCGACTGCGGCGTGGCGGGCGCGGCCGAGAGCGCGCCCCGCCCTGGCGCTCGCGACTCTCGTCGTGGTGGTCCTCGTTCTCGTGCCCCCCGAGCCGCCGTGGAAGCTGCTGCGGGCGGCGCCCATCGCCGCGCGGTCGGAAGGCGAGATCCTCTACTTCGGCGTGGGGCGCAGCGCGACGGTGCTCGTCCAGCCTGCTGCCGAAGGCTGGACGATCCGCTCCAACGGCCTGCCCGAGGCCCTGGTGGCCGCCCCGGGCGGGCGCGCGGGCCGCTACCCCCTGGCCCGATGGCTCGGCGCGCTGCCCGGCTGGGGTCGACCGGACGCCCGCTCGATGCTGATCGTCGGCTTCGGCGGCGGCCTCGTGGTGGAGGCGGTGGCGCCCGGCTTCGAGCAGGTCGACGTGGTGGAGATCGAGTCGGAGATCATTCGCGGCAACGAGTCGATCGGCACCCTGCGTGCCCGGGATCCGCTCGCGGACCCGAGACTCGAGCTGATCGTGAACGATGCACGCAGCGCGCTCCTCCTGACCGAAGAGCGCTACGACGCGATCGTCTCGCAGCCGTCGCACCCCTGGACCTCCGCGGCGTCCCACCTCTACACCCGCGAGTTCTTCCAGGAGGTGCGGCAGCACCTGGCCGAAGACGGCGTCTTCATCCAGTGGATGGGGCTGGCCTTCGTGGACGAGGAGCTGCTCCAGACTCTCGTCGCGACGCTGTTGGACGTGTTTCCACAGGTTCGCGTCTACCAGCCCGCGGGTGCCGGCGTCGTCTTCACGGCCTCCGCGATGCCCTTCGAGCCCGAGAAGCACATCGGCGCGGCGGCCGCGCGCGACCCCGAGATGGCAACGCAGCTGGGCATCCATGCCCCCGAGCAGGTGCTCGCCCACATGGTGCTCGACGAGCAGGGAGCCCGCGCCTTCGCGGACGGAGCCGCTGTCGGCACCGACGACCGCAACCTGCTGCAGATGCGCTCGCCCGGCATCGTTCGAAGCCGGGAGCGGCTGGATCTCGACGCCGCGATCGCGCCCTTCGATCCGCTGGCGCGGAGCTCGGCAGCCTTCGACCGACTCGTCCTGATCCGCCGCCTGCTGGCCGCGGGCCGCGTCAAGCGCGCCCAGCGTCTCGCCCGGGAGGCCTCCGATCCGAGTGAGAAGCGCGTGGCGCTGGCCCTCGTCGCGAACGCGAGAGGCAAGCGGGCGGAGGCGATCGGCATGCTCCGGCGCGTCCTGAAGGAGGACGCGGGCAACACCGAGGCGCAGATCGCGTTCCTCGGCCTGCGGCGCGC
>JANQSB010000054.1 GCA_028284295.1 Myxococcota bacterium
AGTGCATCGCCCAGGTACATGAGCAGGTTCTGCTGCGTGGGGAGCTGGCTTCCGTGCGTGTCGAAGCCGCCCATGGCGACGTAGTAGATGCGCGCCGGGAAGTCCGCCGACATCAACGCCGCCACCTTGCGCAGGTCCTGGGAGAGGCTCGCCGCCGGCGATCCGTAGGAGACCGGCGAGTCATAGGATGCGATCGCGTCCCGCACGATCCCGGAGCTGCGATCGGCGGTGCGCGCGATGTCGCGCAGGAAGGCGAGATTCGGGGAGGCCTGCGGGTCTTCGGCGCGACGGGTCATGCGTCGGTAGACGCCGGCGCTGCCCGGCGACCCTGCCCGAGCGAACTGCTTCGGGTCGGAGAAGACGATCGGGGCGTGGCGTTCGGATCGGACCGCCAGGGTCTCGCGCTGCGCGATGTTGACGATGGTGTTCGTCGGTCCCGCGGGCCAGCGAGCGTCGGCGCCGCGGCCCAGCCAGCCCAAGGGCTCGCCGCCGTGGGGGACCCCCGTATGCCAGTAGGCCATGGCGGAGAAGTGACTTCGGATCGGGTCCGGGTATCCGCAACCGTGTACGATGGCCACCCGTTGCTGCTCCCAGAGCTCGCGCAGTCCGAGGAGCCGGGGATGCAGCCCGAACTCGTCGTCCAGCTTCAGGACGGCCTGCGGCTCCAGGCCGATCGCCGGTCTGGCCCTGCGGTAGGCGTCGTTCGACCAGGGAACGACGCTGTTCAGACCGTCGTTGCCGCCGCTGAGCTCGACCACGACCAGCACCCGCCCGGGGTCGGACATGGCCAGCGCGCTCTGTCGCCACAGGCCCGGCAGGCCGGCGCCGACGCAGCCCGCGGCACCCGCGCGCAGTAGCTCTCTCCGGGTCAGGCGCGTCACGAGAGCTGGTACTCCGGCAGGCTCATCAAGAGGTGGAGGAGCTCGCGCAGTCCCCGCTCGGTGGCGGGGTCGTCGAGATCCAGTCGCTTGCCTCCCGCGAGCTCCCGCATCCGCGACTCCAGCGCCCGGCGATCGGCGGCACGCAGGGGAACGCGCAGGAAGCGCTCGCTCAGGTAGCGGACCGCGCCGCTCGCGTCCGACACGCCTGCCTCCTTCAGGTCGTCGCTGATCCGGAAGCGCGCGATGGGCGCGATGTCGAAGCGGACCGCGCCGAGCGCCTTCTCGGCTCCGTTGTAGACCGCCCAGGGCAGGCTGAACGCGTTCGTGTCCAGCTCCTGGACCCGCGCGAAGCCCATGTCCTCCATGCCGACGCGCGGCGGGTGGCTGCGGTCGCCGGAAGCCGCCATCTCCTTCATCTGGTCGTACAGGTCCTGACCGACGACGGCGACCACGATGGTCTCCATCAGGCTCTTCTCGAGGGGCGGGATTTCCTGGGGGAAGAGCAGATGGCGGGCGAAGTTCTGTCGCAGCATCAGGGTCGAGGGGTTGATCCAGGTGCGTCCGCCCTTCCAGCCGGCGACGTTGGGCGGCATGTAGAGCTCCTGGCCCATGGCGGCCGCCGTGGTGGAGAAGAAGGGCGCGCCCGGCACCTCGTCGAGGCCGAGCTTGCGATAGGTGGAGACGATCAGCTCCACGGGCGGCTTGATCCGCGTTCCGACCGTCGCATCGCTGTAGAAGTCGCGGGAACGGAAGATCCGCTCGAGGAGACGACCCACGTCATGGTGGTTCTCGCGCAGATCCGCGGCCAGGGCGTCGATCACCGCGGGCGACGGGTCTTCGCGCACGAAGTAGCGATAGATCTTCGTCGCGAGAAAGCGCGCGGCTTCGGGCTGCTCGAGGATGACCTCGACGACGTCTTCTCCGTCGAGGCGGCCCCTGCGCCCGAGGACCTGCTTCTTGCCCCGATCGTGTCTCCAGAAGCTCCGGTCGAAGTCGTTGCCGTCGAGTCCCCAGCCCGTGAACGCTCGCGCTGCATCCTTGACGTCCGCCTCGCCATAGTGACCGACGCCGAGGGCGAAGAGCTCCATGATCTCGCGCGCGAAGTTCTCGTTGGGGCTGCCGCGGACGTTCTGGCTGCCGTCGAGGTAGACGAGCATCGCCGGGTCCCGGCAGATGCCCAGCAGGAGCTCTCCGAAGGGGCCGTTCCCCTTCTCGCGGAACAGCTCCCACTGACGCTTCATCTTCCGGTAGTCGCGCACCTTCTCGTTGGAGGTCGCGAAGTGTCCGTGCCAGAAGAGGGCCATCTTCTCTTCCAGAGGCCGCCGTGTCCGGAGCATGCGTTCGGCCTGCCAGTGGGCGACGCGTGTCATCTCGCCCGCGTTCGCGAACAGCAGGTAGAAGAACTGGTCGAAGAGGGGCTGCAGCCAGGCCTCGTCGAAGTTCCAGCGGATCTTGACGCCGAGCCCGCGCCGGAAGAGCGCGGCGCGAAGAACGATGCGTTCGAGGTCGCCGTCTCCCGGCGGCACGAAGTCCTCGGAAGGAAAGATGCCGGAGTGAAGGAAGGGAGCGAGGGGGCGGTTCGGCTGGCTCTGCCAGCGCACCAGCTTCTCGACGGCCGCCTGGGGCCCGAGCGCCGCCCATGCGTCGACCTCCTCCGGAGTTCCGCCGAAGCCGGCCCGCTCGAGCAGGTGGGCAGCGCGCTCGCGGCTCCACTCCGCGTCGCCCAGGGGCGTGAGGTCGTCGCGCCAGTCGGACTCGCCGGGTGTCAGCGCGCCGGCGAGCCGTGGCGAGGCCAGGGCGTCGGGCGCGAGCAGCAGGGCCAGCAGGATCGGGGCGACGAGGACTCCCGACGCGATTCTCGTGGCCGACCGGGTACGCGCGGCCGGCGGCGGGTTCAGCCGGACCATGACTGTCGAGTCTAGCCCGCGCGGGAGGACGGATCCCGGCTCAGTCGTCCTCGGCGAAGCGCTCCAGGATGGCCCGGACCGCCTCGTCGACCCGACTTCGATCCGTGTCGGGCGTCGGGACGACTCCCGCCACCCAGCCCCGCCAGTACAGCCGCTCGCCATCCGGGGAGAGCAGGTCGAGCACCAGGGTTCCCTCCTGCAGGCTGTAGCTCCGGTAGTGGCCCCAGCCCCAGCCCGGATCGACCCCGCCGCCGTACCAGCCGCCGTCGGAGTAGATGCGCTGCTCGAGGACCACGTGGAAGGTCACCGCGAAGTCGGCTTGCGAGGGGTCTCGGGCTTCGGCCCTCCCTTGCGCCCCGAGCTCGCGGGTGACGGCCGATCGCACCCGTTCTCGCAGCAGGGGGTTGTCGGCGAAGGGGTTCGCGTCCGGTGACGCCGGGGGCTCCTGCCATGACCAGCTGCGCAGCGACCCGAGATCGGCCCCGGGGTCGCGGTCGACCCGCACCGTGAGCGCGCAGCTCGCCGTCAGTGCGGCGATGACGAGCAGCCGGGCAGCGTGTGGGGCTCTCACGACTCGCGCTCGAGATGCGCCTTCACGGCGTCGCCCACCGTCTCCCGCTCGATCAGGAAGGTGTCGTGCCCGTAGGGGGCGTCGATCTCGAGGTAGCTGACCTCCGAGCCGGCCTTCCGCAGCGCTTCCGCGAGCTCGCGTTGCTGACGCACCGGGAAGAGGATGTCCGAGGTCACGCCGATCACGAGCGATGGGCACTGGATGTCGTTGATCGTCGGCCCGCCCAGTCCGTTCTCGGGCTCGAGGTCGAAGAGGTCCATGGCCTTCGAGATGTACAGATACGAGTTGGCGTCGTACTGCAGGCAGAACTTCTCCCCCTGATGGGCGAGGTAGCTCTCGACCTGGAAGTCCGCATCCAGCCGCGGCACGCCCTCCTCCCGCGTGCGGCCGAAGCGCTTCTGCCACTCGGGACCCGAGCGATAGGTGATGGTCCCGATTCCGCGCGCGACCTTCATTCCGCGATGGGGGAAGCTGCGGCCGTAGTAGCGTCCTTCGTTCCAGTCGGCATCCTTCATGACGGCCTGTCGCTGCATGAAGCGCAGGGCGATCGCCTGCGGATAGGAACGCATGCACGCCGAGATGCTCGCGATGCGGTCGACGCGCTCGGGCGCCAGGGCCGCCACCATGAGCGACTGCATGCCGCCCAACGAGGCCCCGACCGAAGCGTGCAGTCGCTTCACGCCCAGGTGGTCGAGCATCAAGAGCTGCGCGCGGATCATGTCCTTCACGGTCACGATGGGGAAGTCGGTCGCCCAAGGCTCGCCGGTGTTGGGGTTCGGCGAGGAGGGCCCGGTGCTGCCGTAGCAGCCGCCGATCAGGTTGGTACACAGGACCCAGTAGCGGTCCGTGTCGATCGCCGCCCCCGGACCGATGAAGCCCTCCCACCAGCCCGGGTTCGGGTTGTCGGGCTGGCTGTGTGCGTGGGAAGAGGCCGAGAGCCCGGTGTGGACCAGCACCACGTTGTCGAAGGCGGCGTTGGGCTCGCCCCAGCTCTCCCAGGCGATGTCGAAGCCGGGCAGGGTTCCCCCCCATTCGAGCTCGAAGTCGTGTGCGTAGTGGAAGGTGTGGTAGCCGGCGACGATCTTGTCGTAGGTCGGCTCGGGGCCCTGCGGGAGATCCAGGTCGGCCATGGAGCTTGGATGCTACCTCGCGGCCGCAGGATTCGGCGACCGGCAGCCGGGAGGCATCTCGAGGAGTGCTCGGCCCGGGCCTAGCCTGCCCCGAGCGGCGGCCTGCGCCGGCTCGCGCCCGCGGCCTGCTCGAAGGCGTGCGCGAGCTCGAGACAGCCCCGGTCGTCCCGGTGGCGCCCGACGATCTGGAGGCCGACGGGAAGGCCCCCCTCGGTGAAGGCGCAGGGAACCGAGATGGCCGGATGACCGGTCGTGGAGAGGATCGAGCAGGACTTCATCCAGTCGATGTAGGTCTCCATCCGGGTTCCGTCGATCTCCCGCACCCAGCGCTCCTCGATGTCGAAGGGCGGCACCTGACTGACGGGCAGCACCAGGAAGTCGTGTGCCTCGAAGAAGCGCCGCATCTCGTGGTAGAGCCGGGTGCGTTCGGCTTCCGCACGAGACACCTCGAGGCCGGAGAGCGCGCGCCCGCGCTCGACGTTCCAGCGCACCGTGTCCTTGACGACCGGGAGCGCTGCTTCGGGCGCTCCCGCGAAGCCCTGGGCGAATTGCCAGGCGCGCAGGACGTCGAAGACCTCGGCGGCGCCGTCGAGAGCGGGCTCGGCGTCTTCGACCCGGCAGCCGAGCTCTTCGAGCAGGGTCCGGGCTGGCGCCAGGGCCTCCCGAACGAGCGGGTCCACCGGCAAGCCGCCCCCGTCGGCGCTCCACGCGACCCGCAGGCCGCGGGGGTCACCTTCGAGCGGCTCGCCGAAGCGGGCGCCGGGCTCGTCCAGCGCGATGGGCGAGCGCGGGTCGGGGCCGGCCATCGCCGAGAGCAGCAGGGCCACGTCGTCGACGCTTCGCGCCATGGGCCCTTGGACGGCGAGCCCCGACCAGGCGAGGGGCGCGGGATGGACCGGAACGCGACCGGGGGAGGGGCGCAGTCCCACCACGTTGCAGAAGCTCGCGGGGTTTCGCAGGGATCCGCCCATGTCGCTGCCGTCGGCGATCGGGAGCATGCCGGCCGCCAGCGCCACCGCCGCGCCTCCACTGCTCCCGCCGCAGGTCTTCTCCGGGTCCCAGGGGTTGCGGGTCTCACCGAAGACCTCGTTGAAGGTCTGCGAGCCTGCTCCGAACTCCGGTGTGTTGGTCTTGCCGATGCAGATGGCGCCCGCCGCCCGCAGGCGCTCGACGAGCAGGGCGTCGACCTCGGGCACCCGATTCGCGAAGAGCTTCGAGCCCTGGGTGGTGCGGATCCCGGCGGTGTCGACCAGGTCCTTGTGGGCGATGGGCAGCCCGTGCAGTGGGCCTGGCTCTTCGCCACGCGCGCGGGTCTCGTCGGCCGCCCGCGCGGCTTCCATTCCGCGTTCGGGCAGGTAGGTGACGATCGCGTTCAGCCGCGGGTTCACGGCTTCGATGCGTTCGAGGTGCGCCTGCATCACCTCGACGCAGGACAGCTTCCCTTCGCGGATGTCGCGCGCCAGCTCGCGAGCGGAGCGGTAGAAGAGGGGCTCCGGATCGGCGGGCGCCGTGCTCAGGGCAGGCGCTTCTCGGGCAGGGGGTGCCGGTAGAGCGCGGCCGCATTCTCGTGGGTCATCATCCGGATCTCCTCCTCCGGAAGCCCGTCGAGCATGCGGTGCAGCACCTCCTGGGTGTCGGGCCAGGTTCCGTCGCCGTGCGGGTAGTCGGACTCGACGACGATGTTCTCGACCCCGATCGCGTGTCGGGTCACCACCGTCGAGGGGTCGTCGATCATGCAGAACCAGAAGTTCCGCCGCAGGCACTCGGAAGGCGTCACGTCCTTCGCGGGCCAGCCGCTGCCGTAGCCCGAGCGGGCCATGATGTTGTCGAGGCGGTCGATCAGACCCGCCACCCAGGCGATGCCGCCCTCGCTCATGGCGATCTTCAGGTCCGGGTACCTCGCCGGCCAGCCGCTCCACAGCCACTCGGCGCAGGACTCGAAGGCCATCGACTGGAAGAGCGTCGCGCCCAGCTCGAGCATCGGGGCACCGGGCGGCATCGCCGCGAAGCCCGACGAGCCCACGTGCAGGTTCATCACCGTTCCGGTCTCCGCGCAGGCGCGGATGATGGGCTCCCAGTGGGCGTCGAAGACCGGCGGCAGGCCCTGCTTGTGGGGCTGCTCGGGCATGGTGACGGCGGTGAAGCCGCGCTTCGCGTTGCGGCGGATCTCCTCCGCGCCCATCTCGGGGTCGCTCAGGTAGGTGATGCCCAGGGGAACGATCCGCTCCGGGCAGCCGCCGTGCCACTCCTCGAAGAGCCAGTCGTTCCAGGCCCGGGTGCAGGCGAGGCCGAAGTCGCGGTCCTCGAACTCGGAGAAGAGGGTGCCGCCGAATCCGGTGACCCCGGACGGGAAGTTCACCGAGGCCCAGACGCCGTTGATGTCCATGTCCTTGATGCGGTCCGCGATGCGGTAGCAGCCGGGCCGTACCTCGTCGAAGCGGGCCGGCTCCACCCGGTGGTCCTCGCGCGGACGACCGGCCACCGCCATGAAGCCGACCTGGAAGTAGGGTTTGTCGTCGATGGACCAGACCTCGTGGCCTTCCTCGGTCTCGACGACCCGCGGCGCGCGGCTCTCGAACTTCTTCGGCATCCGACCGACGAAGGTGTCGGGCGGCTCCAGCAGGTGGTCGTCGACCGAGAAGATCGTGTAGTGCTGCTTGCGCGGCTCGGGGTCCGGCAGCAGCGGTCGGGTGGCGGGGCGCTTGATTCCGAGCTTGACGACGCGAGTCATGGGGGGCGGCTCCTGGTGCGGGCTCAGCGATGGGAAGACTCTACCCCTCTGCAGGCTTCTCGATCCAGCCGGCATCGGCTGAATCCCATTCTGCGTTCACGATGAACTCGGTCATCGCGATGTGACCCTCGAGCTGCTCGTTCGCGACGGGTGCACCCCGGAGCTGCCAGGCCGCCCGGATCCGGAAGAGGTGGAAGCAGAACGCCGTGAACGAGAAGCCGCCCACCAGCACCGCGAAGACGGCGACGATTCCGGGCTCGACGCTCAGGTCGCTGGCCTCGCGGAAGGTCAGCCAGGCCGCGGCCCCGGCGATCCCGATCGAGGCCGTCGCCCAGAGGATCGCGCCGCGCAGCACCGAGCTCGCTCCCCGCTTCAGGACCCGGCGCAGCTCGCGAGTGGAGAAGTGGTCGAGGAACCAGCCCGTCTCCTCGCCCACCCCGCGATCCACGGGCGGCGGCAGCATGCGCCCGGTGAGCGGATCGAGGGCGTGCTCGCCCCGCTGGTGGGCGCGGATCCCCTCCCAGATCTGCTCGTGGATGCGCTTGTCGATCGGGAAGCGGAGCGCGATCACGAAGGCGATGATCGAGGTGGTGGCGGGCGCCAGTCCGAAGATCGCACGGATCACGGTCTGCACCGTCTCGGTCTGCGGGACGTTCGGGGTGTATCCGTAGGTGGCGAGGATGGCCAGAGGAACCGCCATGCTGGGAATGACCGTGAACTTGGTCATCACGGACCAGAGCCCGTTGTACTGGGCTTCCCGACGCCGACCCGTGTAGAGCTCGTCGTAGTCGATGACGTCCGCCTGCATCGACGGCCCCAGGAACATCCCGGCGGAGAAGGCCGAGCCGGCCCACACCAGGATGGCGGCGGTCAGCATCAGGTCGCCGGGTCCCAGCAGGAAGAAGATCATCAACGATCCCGTCGTTCCCGGGATGAAGCTGATGAGCCAGGCCGTCTTCTTGCCCAGCAAGCGTGCCAGCATCATCCACAGCGGCAGGCACAGGAAGCCGGACCCGAAGTACAGGAAGAGGAAGAAGCCGAGCCACTGGTCGGCATTGTCCGGCCGCAGCACGTACTTCGTGAAGTAGGGCATCATCAGCCCGGGAATCGCTCCCGTGATCGAGCCCGTCACGTAGACGGCCAGCAGCACCCGGAACGCGCGGTTTCTCATCACCCGCCGCACACCCGGGACCAGGGGATTGGGCTCGCGCCGCACGAAGTCCTCGCGCTCGCGGACCTGGAAGACCAGATTGCCGTAGAGACCCACGAGCAGGACGCCGAAGATGATCGCGAAGGCGAGGAAGCCGAGGCGCTGGCTCCCGAAGATGTCGTTGAGGAGCGGCGGCAGGGTCGACGCCGCCATCGTGCCCCCGACCAGGAAGGGTGCGCGCCAGCCGAAGAGGACGTTGCGTTCCTGGTAGTCGAGGGTGAGCTCGGGGCCGAGGCCGCCGTGCGGGATCTCGTAGACGGTGTGGAATAGGTAGTAGAGCACGTAGGCCATCGCGAACCAGATGGCCGCATTGCCCGGGGACAGGGACTCGGGCGGTGCGAAGAGCGCGACGAAGGCCATGGCGGCCAGCGGTGCGCCGATCATCATCCAGGGACGACGACGTCCCCAGCGACTGTGGGTGCGGTCGGTCACCCAGCCCATCAGGGGGTCGGTCAGGGCGTCGAAGGCGCGGGCCACCGCCTTCACGAGGGCGATGAAGCCCAGGGGCACGAGCACCACGTCGGAATAGAAGATCGTCAGGTGGATGACGATCGGGATGGCCATTCCCGCCCCCGCGAAGCTGGGCGCCCCGAACGCGAGCTTGATGCGAAGGGGCAGGCTCTCGGCGGAAGCCGACGCGGGGGGGGCGGTCGGGGTGCTCACCTGGGGACCTTCGCCCATCCGGCGGGGAACGCAAACAGCGGCGCAGGCCCGGGACTGCAGGTGCGCCGGTCGCGGTACGCCGTCGTGGTCAGCCCGTGCGCTGACGGAGCCTGGACTCTTCTAGAGGTCCCACTTGTACTGGAGCCCGAGCCCGACGGTGCCGTACTCGTAGTCGTTCGCCGACCCGAGCCCCCACAGGTAGTTGCCGAACACGATGGCGGAGACGTCCTCGGTGATCCCGACCTCGACTCCACCACCCACTCGCGCCGCGGCGGCCCGCTCGTTGTCCTCGTTGTCCCGGTCGAACTCGCCGCTGAGCCGGCTGAAGAAGAGCCCGATCCCGAACTGGCCGTAGAGTCGCGCCCGGTCGAACAGGCTGGGCGACATCATCCTCACGTTCACGGGGACGAAGTGGGTGTTGTAGTCGCTCTCGACCTGCCACTCCCAGCTGAGCAGGAAGGCCAGGTACTCGCCCGCCGTGAAGCCCGCCATCACCTCGGTGCCGTTGCCGTCGCTGAAGGAGCCCGCGTCGAGCTGGGTCTCCTGGAAGGAGTGGACGAAGCTGCCCGAGGCGACCCCGCGGAGCTCCAGGGGCTCCGGCTCCTTGTACTCGTAGTCGTCGTCCTGGGCGATCGCAGGGAGTGCCCCCAGGGCGAGGCTCGCCAGCAGGATGGCGGCCAGGACGAAGAAGCTGCGGCTGAATCGCATCGAAGGGCTCCGGGGCTGCCGCCAAGCGGGTGCGGGACCATCCAACCACAACGCGCCAGGCGAGTCCAGCATCGTTTCCGGGCCCATCGGGGGTACAGTTGCGGCCCGTCGCAACGGCGGATCCCGGAAGGCCGGTCGCTCGACCGTGCTGCTCTGGGGCAGGATCACCTCACCGAACTGGATCGATGCAAAGTCGGCGCTCCCTCGCGGTTCTGTTCAGCATCGTCGTCATCGATCTCGTGGGCTTCGGGATCGTGGTCCCGGTGCTGCCCTTCCTCGTCGACGCGTTCGGGGCCCGGGGCACCGAGCTCGGTCTGCTCGTGGCCGCCTATGCGGGCATGCAGTTCCTGTTCGCGCCGATCTGGGGCCGGCTCTCGGATCGGATCGGCCGGCGACCGGTCATGCTCGTCACGATCCTCGGTTCGGGGGGCGCCCTCCTGTTGGCGGGTCTGGCGCCGTCGTTGCCGTGGCTGTTCGCCGCCCGATTCCTGGGTGGCGTGTTCGCGGCCAACATCAGCGTCGCGGGCGCGTACATCACCGATGCCACCGACGAGGCCGAGCGCACCCGCTGGATGGGGGTGCTGGGGGCGTGCTTCGCCGTCGGCTTCACGCTGGGGCCCGCGATCGGCGGCCTGCTCGGTCCGCTCGGCTACCACGTGCCGCTCCTGGTGGCGGCGGGGATGGCCGGCGCGAACTTCCTGTGGGCAGTCGTCGTGCTCGAGGAGCCGGAGAGTCGCGCGCCCGCGACCCCCGATCAGACCCGCGAGGTCCTCTCGAGTCCGCTCGTGCGCCGCATCTCGTGGGCGAATCTCTTCTTCGCGTTGGCCGTGACCCAGCTCGAGACCGTCTTCGCGCTGCTGATGAAGAACCGCTTCGGGTACGACCTGATGGAGGTGGCCTTCATCCTGGTCGGGATGGCGGTGGTGATCGGTGCGATCCAGGGGGGCGGCATGCGGGCACTCGCCGCCCGCTTCGGGGAACGCCAGCTGCTGCACGCGGGTGCGGTCCTGATGGTGCTGGCCTTCGTGGCCATTCCTCTCGCGCCCACCGTCGCGCTGCTGCTGCTTCCGCTCACCGTGTCGGCGGTGGGTCGGGGGATCTGCCAGCCCTCGATGATGAGCATCGCCTCCGCGTTCTCGACCGCATCGACCCGAGGTGCGGTGATGGGGACCTTCAACTCGCGGGCCGCGCTCGCGCGCGCCATCGGACCGATCCCCGCCGGCCTGCTCTTCGACCTGAGCATGGGGATTCCCTTCTTCCTGGCCGCGCTCCTGCTCTGCGGGATGCTCGCCTGCTCGCGGGGCTTCCCGGCCCGGGTCGGGGAGATCGAGAGCCCCGTCACGGGTTAGGATCTCCGCTCGTGGACTTCGCGCGCATGGCCTGGCGGAACGTGTGGCGAAACCGACGCCGGAGCCTCGTCACCATGTCGGCGATGAGCTTCGGGCTGTGGGTGATGATCCTCTACGCGGCCCTGCTCGAGGGCTACCTCGAGGGAATGGAGCGCAGCGTGCTCGACCTGGAGGTCGGGGACGTCCAGGTCTTCGCCGGCGACTTTCGCGAGAACCCCTCGCTGTGGACCACCATCGGCGAGCCCGAGGCGCTGCTCGGTCCTCTCGAGCGTCAGGGCTTCGACGCCTCGGGTCGGGTGCTCGCGTTCGGCCTGGCGGCCGCGGGCGAGGCTTCGGCCGGGGTCTCCTTCCGCGGGGTCGACGTGGCACGGGATGCGGCGGTCACCACCATCCAGGACGAAGTGGAGAAGGGGCAGTGGCTCGATCCGGAAGATCCCAAGGGAGTGGTGATCGGCCGGCGCCTCGCGAAGATCCTGGGCGTGCAGCCCGGGGACGAGCTGGTGGTGCTCACCCAGGGCAGCGACGCGGCCATGGCCTACGACCTGTTCCTCGTTCGCGGGGTGCTGCGGGGCATCGCGGAC
>JANQSB010000064.1 GCA_028284295.1 Myxococcota bacterium
TTCGCTCACGCCGGCCATGCAGGGCATCTTCCGCGAGATCTGGCGCGAGGTGCGAGAGGACCCCTGGATCCGGGTCGCGATCGTGACCGCCCGGGGCGAGCGCCACTTCTGCACGGGCTTCGACGTGTCGGAAGCCGAGGGAGACGACGCCGACGAGGTCTTTGCGAACCGCCCCCTGGCCGACGCGGTCCACTGGTCTCCCTACCAGAACCGCGTCTGGAAGCCCGTCCTGTGCGCGGTCAACGGGCTCTGCGTCGGCGGGGGGCATCACTTCGTGGTCGACGCGGACATCGTGATCGCGTCCCGCAACGCGGCCTTCACCGATACCCACGTGAACGTCGGCATGGTGGGAGCGCTCGAGAACGTGGGCCTCGCCCGGCGCCTGCCTCTGGGTACGGCCCTGCGCATGACGCTGATGGGTCGCGCGTATCGCCTGCCCGCGGAGCGCGCCCACCAGCTCGGGCTCGTCGACGAGCTCGTCGACACGCCGGAAGACCTGCTTCCCTGCGCTCGGGAGATGGCCACCGCCATGCTCGCGAACTCGCCCCAGGCCATGGCCCTGTCGAAGCAGGCCGTGTGGGGCGCGGTCGAGCGCGGCTATGCGGAGGCCCTCGAGAACGCCTGGGCCCTGCTGCGCGTGCACTGGGGGCACCCGGACTTTCGTGAGGGGCCGCGCGCCTTCGGCGAGGGACGCGAGCCGCGCTGGAATCCGGACCCGAACGCGCGTGTCGAGGACGAGCCCGCGTGAACTTCTCCTTCCGTCCGGAGGAGGAGGCGTTTCGCCAGGAGGTGCGCGCGTTCCTCGCAGACCACCGCGACCTGGACGGCTTCTTCCGTCAGGGTCAGGTCTGGCCCGAGGTCAAGGCGATGTTCCAGGCCATGGGCGAGCGGGGCTGGCTGGCCCTGGCCTGGCCGCGCGAGGTCGGTGGTCTCGGCGGGGGGCCGGTTCTGGAGTTCCTGCTCTGGGACGAGGTCGCCCATGCGCGAGCCGCGCGGAACCCGCTGGCTGCCGGGATCGTGGCCCGGACCCTGATCCGCCACGGCAGCGAAGAGCAGCAGGCGAAGTGGCTGCCGCCCATCCGCTCCGGGGACCTGCACTTCTCGCTCGCCTACTCGGAGCCCGAGGCGGGCTCCGACCTGGCGGGTCTGCGCACGCGGGCCGAGCTGCACGGCGATCGCTACGTGGTCGACGGTCGCAAGATCTGGCAGTCCTATGCCCAGGACATGGACTGCCTGTGGCTGCTGGCGCGAACCGGTGCGCCCGACAGCCGGGGACGCGGCCTGTCGTTGATGATGGTTCCCATCGACACGCCCGGTGTCGAGGTGACGCCGCACCCGACCCTGGACGGCGACCAGCTCAACGAGGTCCTGCTCGAAGGGGTCGAGGTTCCGGTGGAGAACCGGGTCGGGGCCGAGAACGGTGCCTGGTCGATCATGGCGGAGGCCCTGGCCGACGAGCGCCACATCCAGTTTCCACCCGGTCGCGTGCGGCGCGACGTCGAGGAGATGAGCGCCTGGGTGGTCGCACAGGGGCTGGATCGCGATCCCCGGGTGCGCGCCCGGATGGCCGATCTGGCGGTGCGTGCACTCGAGGTCGAGATGCACGGGCTGCGCGTGCTCGATGCGATGCAGAAGGGTCGTCCCGCCGTGGTCGAGGCCGCCGCCAACAAGGTGGTGCACACGGTGGTGTGCCAGGAGATCGCGCGCGCCGTGATGGACTTCGGCGGTCCCGAGGTTCTGGTGTCGGGCTCGCGACCCGCGCTGCTCTGGTGTCAGAGCATGTGGGAGACGATCGGCGGGGGAACCTCCGAGGTGATGCGCGGGGTGGTCGCGCGGCAGGGTCTGGGGCTCGGGGGCCGCTCCTGATGCAGGCGCTCGTCTTCGATCCGAGCCTGCCCCGGCTGGCGTGGACGAAGATCGCCGGGACGGTCTCGCCGCGCGCCTTCGTCGCTCGCTCGGCGCCGATCGGTCTGCGGGAGGTCGAGGAAGCCCCGCTTCCCGGCGACGACTGGCTCCGCATCCGGACCCGGCTCTGCGGTCTCTGCGGGAGCGACTACAAGCAGGTCTTCCTCAACGGCTCCACCGACAACCCGATGACGGCGCTGATCTCGTTTCCCCAGGTGCTGGGCCACGAGGTCGTCGGCGTGGTGGATGAGGTCGGGCCGGCGGTCCGGGAGCGACATGTGGGCGAGCGCGTGGTGCTGAATCCGTGGCTCTCCTGCGGACCGCGGGGACTGCCGCCCTGCCGGTGGTGCTCGTGTGGAGACTACGCGCAGTGCGAGAACTTCACGCGTGGACGGATCGAGCCCGGGATCCACACCGGTAATTCCCGGGATGCGACCGGCGGCTTCGCGGCCCGGGTTCCCGCACACGAGTCCATGTGCATCCCGATCCCCGACGCGGTCAGCGACGAGCAGGCCGTGCTGGCGGACCCGTTCTCGGTGTCGCTGCACGCGGTGCTCCACAGCCCGCCGCCCGCCGGCGGAACGGTGCTCGTCTACGGCTGCGGCACCCTGGGCCTGCTCTCGATCCCGATCCTGCGGCTCCTGCATCCCGAAGTGGAGGTGCTGGCCGTCGCGCGTTTCGAGCACCAACGCGAGCTGGCCGAACGAATGGGTGCGCATCGGGTCCTTCGCCACCGTCCCACCCGCGCCCTGATCGAGGAGGTCGGCGAGCTGACCCGCAGCGACGTGCACCGCCCCTGGCGTGGCCTGCCGATGCTGGGGGGCGGCGTGGACGTCGTCTATGACTCGGTGGGGCTGCCCGAGACCCTGGAGGTGGGCGTGCGGATCGTCCGGTCCCGGGGAACGATCGCCGTGACGGGCGTCGAGACGCCGCACCGCTTCGAGTGGACGCCCCTCTACTTCAAGGAGATTGCCCTCCGCGGGTCGAACGCGTTCGGCGTGGAGGAGATCGAAGGGCGCCGCCAGCATGCCATGGCGTGGTACTTCGAATGGATCCAGGAGCGGGGCTACGACGGGACCGCGATCCTCACGCACCGCTTTCCGCTCGCGGGATACGCCGAGGCGTTCCTGGCCTGCCACGACCAGGGCCGGAGCGGCGCCGTGAAGGTGCTCTTCGACTTCGCGGCGGGCGTCCCGCCCATCGCCTCGTCCTGAGAAATGACGCGGCGACTGGGAATCACCGTTCCGCTGCCGGGGGTGGCCCTGGCGGACCATCGCGAGTGGATGCGACGGGTGGTCGATCTCGGCTACAGCGACTGCTGGACCATGGAAACCGCCGGCTTCGATGCGTTCACCCCGCTGGCGGCCGCGGCCGCCTGGGCGCCCGAGCTCCGCTTCGGCACCGCGATCGCGTCCGTCTTCAGCCGGGGGCCGGCGCTCCTGGCCCAGAGCGCGGCGGCGCTCGCCGACCTGGCGCCAGGCCGATTCGTGCTCGGGATCGGCAGCTCGTCGGAGACGATGACGAGGGACTGGAACGCGGTGCCCTGGGAGCGGCCCTACGCCCGGGTGCGCGACAGCCTCCGCTTCCTGCGGCGGGCGTTGTCGGGCGAGCGGGTCGACGTGGCCTACGAGAGCTTCGCCTGCCGGGGATTCCAGCTGGAGCGCCCGCCCGAGAGGGTGCCGCCCATCTACCTCGCTGCCCTGCGCCCCGACATGCTCCGGCTGGCGGGACGCGAGGCCGACGGCGTGATGCTCAGTCTGGTGGGGCCGGACGACCTGCGCCGGATTCGCGGCGCCCTCGCCGAGGGCGCCGGAGAAGGCTCGGCACGAGGCGAGGAGGCAGCCGGAGCCCGCGACGTGGTGTTGCGTCTCGGCGTGCTGCCCACCCGCGACGCGGATCGCGCCCGGGAGATCGCACGGCGAATGATCGCGGCCTACCTGAGCGTCCCCGCCTACGCGTCGATGGTCGGCTGGCTCGGCCGCGGCGATGCGCTCGAGCCGATCGCGAGCCGCTGGCGGGCCGGAGATCGTCGAGGCGCCACGGCCGCCGTGCCGGACGAGTGGGTCGATGCGCTCTTCGTCCACGGCGCACCCGAGGCCTGCCGCGAGCGGATCGAGTCCTTTCGCGAGGCGGGCGTCACGACGCCGGTGGTGTCGCTGATGCCGCTCGGTCTGGGGACGGACGAGCTCGGGACGGTGCTGGCCGCGCTCGCGGCATGAAGGGGCGCGCCCGGGTCGAGTGGCGCGACGACGTGGCCATCCTGTGGCTGGCCCGCGATCCGCAGGATGAGGTGCGATTCGATCGCGAGCTCCTGGAAGGGCTGGATTCGGCGCTCGACGACCTGGCCCGGGAGCCCGGGCTGCGTGGCATCGTCAGCGTGGGCTCGGATCGCTTCTTCTCGAACGGCTACGACCTCGACTGGCTGGCTTCGCTCGAGCGCGAGGCGCGCCGGGACTTCATTCGCGATCAACAGGCGCTGCTCGCTCGCTTCCTCGAGCTCGCCGTCCCCGCCGTGGCGGCGATCTCGGGGCACGCCATCGGTGCGGGAGCCCTGTTCGCTCTCGCGCACGACGAGCGCGTGGCGCGGATCGATCGGGGGTTCTTCTGCCTTCCGGAGATCGACGCCGGCATTCCCCTGCGGCGGGGGATGATGGCCCTCGTCAAGGCGCGCCTGCGTCGGTCCGTGGCGCGCGATGCCGTGCTGACGGGGCGGCGCTATCCGTCCGTGGACGCGGAGGCGGCGGGGATCGTGCAGGCCTGCCATCCCGCGGAGGAGCTCGTGGGTCGCGCCTGCGAGCGGGTCCGCTCCCTCGCCCGTTCGCTTCCCCTGGAGCGCGCGCCGGCGGTCCGGCAGGCGGCTCGGCAGCTCGCGGCTGGCTGAGGGAGCCCGGGCGGGGGTCTTCAGCCGCCGGGCAGTCGGTCCGGGTCGCCGGGCGCCTGAAGCAGCTCGATCCGCAGGCCGTCGGGGTCGGTCACGAAGATCGCCGCGGTCTGGAAGCGGGGATTGTCGATCCGGCTGGTCTTGAGCACCTGGCCGCCGGCGGCCTCGACGGACTGGATCGTCTGTTCGAGGTCGTCGACGCGGAACGAGAGGTGCGTGAGTCCCAGTCGGTTCACGGGGCGCGGACCCGGGGCGCCCGTCTCGCCCGGCTCGTCGAAGTGCAGCAGCTCGATGCGGGTGCCGTCCCGCTCCAGATAGATCGCGCGCAGCGAGACGGGCTCGAGCTCGAGCAGCCGCTCCGCCTCCGGACCGGCCACCTCGATCTCGGACAGGACCCGGAAGCCGAAGGCATCGCGATAGAACGCCGTCGACCGTTCGAGGTCGGCCACGCAGATTCCGATGTGGGAGAGCCTCTCTACCGTCACCGACACGAGGCTAGCAGCCCCACCGCGCCGCCG
>JANQSB010000066.1 GCA_028284295.1 Myxococcota bacterium
GTGTCGAGCCGCTGCCTGGCGGGCCGCCGTCTCGACGCCGATCACCACGTCTCCGAGCAGGCGGCCCCGATACTCGGCGCCGTCCCCCTCGACGAGCGAGAAGGAGAGCACGTCCGTGGGACGGTCGACTCCCCGGTAGCTGCGGTTGAGCGCCCGGATCTCTGCATCGTCCACCAGAGCCAGCGACAGCTCGGAACGCGCGTGCCCGAGGGCGCGCAGCACCCGTCGCGCCCGCGCCGCCAGCAGGGCCGTATCCACCTTCGATCCGCGCACCCCTGCGGGCGGACCGCTGAGGCGTACGCTCATTCCCCGCCGTCTTCCGGCCTTCCGCCGTCGTCCCCCTTGCGGCGCCGTTCGTGACGCTCCCAGGCCCGGATGATCGACTGCACCAGGGGATGTCGCACGACGTCCGCCTCCTCGAATCGCTGGAAGCCGATGCCGTCGACCCCTTCGAGCACGCCGATGGCCTCGAGCAGGCCGCTGCGCACGTCGTCCGCCAGGTCGGTCTGCGTGAGATCTCCGGTGATGACGGCCTTCGAGTTGTAGCCGAGCCGGGTCAGGAACATCTTCATCTGCTCCGGCGTGGTGTTCTGTGCCTCGTCGAGGATGATGAAGGAGTCGTTGAGCGTGCGCCCGCGCATGAAGGCCAGCGGAGCCACCTCGATCACGTCCCGTTCGATCAGCCGGGTGGCGCGGTCGAAGTCCATCATGTCGTGGAGGGCGTCGTAGAGGGGGCGCATGTAGGGATTGACCTTCTCGGCCAGGTCGCCCGGCAGGAAGCCGAGACGCTCGCCCGCCTCCACGGCCGGCCGCGTCAGGATCACCCGCGACACCTCGTGTCGGTTCAGTGCCGCCACGGCCATGGCCATGGCGAGGTAGGTCTTGCCCGTACCGGCCGGACCTACCGAGAGCACGACGTCGTGTTCGCGGATGAGCTCGACGTAGTTGCGCTGGGCGAGGTTCTTGGCCCGGAGCTTGCGCCGAGAGCCCACCGAGGCCAGCAGGTCCTCGGTCACCTCGGAGATGTCCACGTCGGGCGCGACCGTCACCATCCGGATCGCCTCGCGCACCTCTCGCGGAGCGACGCTCTGCCCGCGTCGCAGGCAGGCGTACAGCTCCTCGAGGACCTTCCGGGCCGTCGCCACGGCGGGCTCGGGGCCCATCAGCCGGACCTCGTTGCCCCGGGCGTGGACGTCGACCCCGAGCTCCTGCTCGAGGATCCGCAGGGTTCGGTCACCCTGGCCGTAGAGCTCCGCGGCCATGTGATTGTCGTCGAAGACCAGACTCTGTCGGGTGGTGGGGTCGCTCGGCTGGGCCAGGGTCGGCTCCGGATTCGGATCGGGATCTCAGCGGCGCCCAGGGCCTGGGCCTGGGCTTGGGCTTGGGCTGGGGCTGGGTGTTCGGCCTGTGCTTCGGCTCGGGCTTGCCATCGGGCTTCGTTCGGGAGGTGCCAGGAGCACGATGCCGTCACCCCGCCGGGCGTAATAGTAGGGAGCGGCTCCTTCGGGCGTCAACGCATCCCCTCCCAGAAGTCCCGTCCGGTCGCGTCCTGTCAGGTCGGCGGGCCAGCTCCCCGAGAGGAGATACTGCGCCTCGACGGCGTGGCGCACCCGGCGCTTCTCGAAGACGCTGCGCGCGTCCTCGAGCGGGGTGCGCACGATCGGGAAGACGGCCTCACCGGCCGCGGACGGCGCGCGCTCCAGCACCATCGAGACCACGCCCGTGAGCACCGCCAGCGGGAAGGCCGCAGCCACCCACCAGCGCACCTGGTCCACCACCGGTCGCCGCGGTCGGTCGCTCTCCCGCCGACGGGCACGCGCCTGCCGCTTCGAGAGCGGCACGATCACCTGATGGTTGTGCAGCTCCGCCAGGGCACGCGTCGCGTCGAAGAGGCCCAGGCGCGACAGGTCGATGATCCGCTGTGCGGTGAGTCGCCCATCCACCAGCGCGTAGACCCGCTCGACCGAGGGAAGGCGGCGCTTCGCCTCGCCCGAGAGCCCCTTCTTGTAGAAGGTGATCGGGTTGGCGCGCTCGAAGATCGTGTCTCCGTTGGGAACCAGCCCCGCGAAGGTCTGCCACTCGTCGACCATGCGCAGGCCGTCCATGAGGATCTGCTCGGCGGCCAGGAGCTTCTCCGGCGGGCGGTTGTGACGCACCGCCTGGGCCGAGAAGTCGAAGGAGCCGTCGGTCCAACGCAGGATCACGAAGATGGTCTCGTTGGTGACCATCTCCTCGATCTGCGCGGCATCCTGGGCGGTCAGGTCTCCCGCTTCGATGGCGAGCTGCGCGATCGGCCGGGCCGAGACACCGCTCTCGGTCCGCAGCTCGGCCAGCCGCTCCTGGGTGATCAGACCACTGCGGACCAGACGCTCGCCGAGCTCGGCGTCGTCGTCCCCCTTGACGGGCCGGGCCCAGACCACGCAGCCCTCGTCGAATGCCAGCCGCAGGGTCTGCTTCGACTGGGTGACGTCGAGGATGCCCGTCTTGCGTTGCTGACCGATGAGCTGGAAGACCTCCGCGATCCCGAAGTCCTGCAGCTTGCCGTGCAGTGCGGCCGACATCAGAGGCTCCTCCGGATCATGAGGCCGAGACCGACGACGAGCCCGTAGCCGAGGATCGAGAGTGCCGCCGCCGTCGTGAAGAGCAACGGACCGACGGCGCCGATCGCCAGCGGATCCACCACCACGCCCTTTCGCCAGAGGATCAGCAGCACCGCCCAGAAGAAGAGGAAGAGCCCGAGGAAACCGAGATCGGGACGTCGGGCCAGCAGCCCGGCGGCGCCCGGAACCAGCACCGACGCAAGGGTCGCCAGGCGCGAGACGCGGCTCTCACGGGCGCGCAGCTCCGAGAGACGCGCCATCCGCATGGCCGGGTCGGTGGTCTCGGGGCGGTGGAAGAGGTGATGGCAGCCGTCGCAGATCTGGCTGTTCCAGACGGTGCCGTCGCAACGGCCACAGATGCGGCGACCGCAACGGCGGCAGCTGCTCGCCCGACCCAATCCCCCACCGATCCCGACGCCGAGCACGGCGGTGAGCGCGAAGGCACCCGCGGTGGTGACCCAGTCCCGACCGATGTGCCCGGGCATGATCGCGCGCGAGACCGGATCGACGAAGCGGTCGCCTCCCGCTCCCTGGAGCATCCGGTCGCGGATGGGAGCCGTGGGGAACGCGAGGTCCGCGACGAAGTCCGGCGCCTTCGTCTTCGACAGCTCGGCGACGACCTCGGGGTCGACCAGCTGGGCCTGGGCCATGGCGCCCTCGAACTCGTCCATCTGGAAGGAGCGCGCGTAGACCTGGGAGAGGTTGAAGAGCAAGGTCGCAGAACGGACCAGCGCGGCGGCGCGCTCGCCGAGCTGGATCGAGCGCGCGTTGTCGCCCCGCTCGAAGGCCATGTTCGAGAGCACCGTCAGCACGACGGGGTCGGTGGGCGTGCGATCGAGCAGCTGCTCGTAGCGTGCCAGCGCCAGCTCGGCGTCTCCCGATCGTCGCTCGTGGAGCGCCAGCGCGGCTTCCGCCAGCCAGTCCTCGCGCGCCGAAGCGGTGCGCAGGATGTCGATGTCGGCGGACGAGGCCATGCTGCGGACGACCGAGTCGGCGGCGGCAGCGACCGGGTCGGAATCGAGGGCCGTGAGCGCCATTCCCGAGAGCCGTGTCACGGGATAGATGCCCAGGACCAGGAGCATGGCCGCGAGAGCCAGAGCCCGTCGGTAGCCCGCCTCGCAGTAGGTGAAGCCCAGCAGGAAGAGAGCGAGCACCAGACCCATGGCCGCCTCGCCCAGGAGCAGAGGCACCAGGAGAAGCGAGCCCAGCAGCGCAGCCCGCGCGAACTCGGGCATGTCCCGCGAGACCAGATCGCCCACGTCGTGCGCGGCGTGCCGGAACACGCTCAGGCCGACCCAGGCGATGAAGACCATCGAGCCCAGGGTCAGCACGGCAGCGAACATCGCCAGCAGGGAGGCGGCGAGCCACAGGCTGGCCTCCAGGTTGCGCGGAATGGCGGCCACGCCGGCGCCGACCTCGCGCAGCGCGTTCAGGTACTGACCGTCGTGCAGATACGCGCCCGCCAGCTCCATCCTCGCCATCGGCAGGTCGGGCGAGAGACGGGCGGCCAGCATGGCACGCTCGAGCGCGATGCCCTCCGCCGCGGGAGCCAGGAGCGCGCGCGATGCGCTCTCGTAGTTCGCCGCACCGAGCTGGAGCGCGCGCGTGCGCGCCTGCAGGGCACGGTGGGTGAGGTCCTGGCCGCCCGAGAACCAGGCCCGCTCGACCTCGGACCGGTAGCCGTCGCCGGACGGCGGGAGAGCGACGGGCTGCGAGCCGGGGGCGATCGCGAGCGGAGCCGCGCCCCGCGCCGCGGCGCCATCGGGAATCGTGACGCGCGGTCCCGAGCCCGTGGCCGAGCCAGCCGTCGACGATGGATCTGCCGGAGCCCCGGAGCTCCCCGGTGCCGCGGCATCGCCGGCCTGCGGCGGTGCCGCCTCCCCGGCGTGCTCGTAGTCGGGCCCGGCCTCCCCGGCCGGACCGCGGGGACCGAACTGCGCCGACCGCACCACCGACGCCGCAGAGCTGATCACGTCCCGCAGATCGGCCTGGGCGTCGGAGACCGAAACCGGGTTGGACGAGCGCGCCGCGTGACTTCCCGACGCGGGCGGAGCGCCGAGCGGGATTCCGAGGTCGACGGTGCCCGTCCACTGCAGGGCGACCGCGACGACGGCCAGGACGACGACGAATCCGATCGGGAGCCGGAAGCCCTTGCGGCGATTCCGGACCGGCCGGTACTCGCGGACTTCCGACTTCTGCGGTCTGCGCTGCGGCTGTGTCTGATCCAACGTTGGTCCCCTACCCGGTCGGCCCGCGGGCCCAGGTGTCGCCTGGGGCGCACGCTGCGCCTGGACCGCGTATCGGCGAGCCGCCCCGAGGGCTGAAACACCCCGGGGGAACCCGCTCCCGCCGACTGGAAGCACCGGGCTTTCGGGCTACAGTCCCGCCCCCGCCGAGCGGGACCGCAACCGGAGTCGATCCTTGGCCAATCACAAGTCCGCAGAGAAGCGAATCCGCCAGTCCGAGAAGCGCCGCATCCACAACAAGCGGATCCGCACCGCCATGCGCACGGTCGTCAAGGCCGGTCGCGTGGCCCTGGAAGGGGACGATGCCGAGGCCGCGCGCGAGAAGGTGCGCGCCGCCGAGAGCAGCCTGCGACGTGCCGCCAGCAAGGGGATCATCCCGAAGCGCCGCGCGGACCGCGCCGTCAGCCGCATGAACAAGCGGCTGAACGCCCTCGGCAGCTGATCTCCCGACCGGCGACGGGCGCGCGGCCCGTTTCAGCCGGCCAGTCCCAGAACCAGTCGCTCCAGCGCGACCTCGGGCTTCATCGTGGACGCGCCCTTGATGGCGGTGTCCGTGTCGTGGATGGCCTGGAGACACGCCATCAGACGACCCGGCGGGTAGCGCCGCGCCTGACTCGTTAGCTTCCGCACCACGAACGGGGGCCCCGGAACCCGGCCGCCCGTGTCCAGCCGAAGCAGCTTGCGAAAGTGCGCGGCGAGGCTGCCCAGCACCACGGGCGCCGGGGCTCCGCCGTCGAGCATCCGCCCGAGCAGCGACACCGCGTCCGCGCTTCGGCCGTCACCGATCGCATCGGTGAGGTCCCAGATCGGTTGCTCGGCCAGCTGTCCCACCGACGCCTCGGCGTGCGCGACGCCGACCTTGGCGCCGTCGCCGGCCAGCAGGGCGACCTTGGCGATCTCCTGCCGCATCAACAGCAGCTGCGGGCCGACGCGCTCGGCGAGCAGCTCGGCGACCCCTTTCTCGAGACTCACGCCCTGTCGCTTCGCCTCGGCCCGAACGAAGGCGGTCAGCGAGCGGCCGGCCTTCGGGGGAGCGCAGTCGACCACCGCCGCCGGGTCCGTGAAGGCCTTGACCCAGCGCTGGCGCTTGTCGGCCTTGGCGGCGGCGACCACCAGCACCGAGCCATCCTGATTCGCGAGCTCCGGCACGAGCTCCGCGAGACCGTCGGTGAGCTGCTTGGCCGATCCACGCCGACCCTCGGGATCGCGCAGCACGACGAGGCGACGCCGGGCCATCATCGGCAGGGCCGCCAGAGCGTCGCGCACGCCCGCAGCCGTCGCGGTCTCGCCACTGAAGCGGTCCAGGTTGAAGTCGGTCGCCGCGTCCTCCAGGGTGGCGTCCTGGATGGCCGCCAGGGCGTCGTCACGCAGCAGCGGCTCCTCGCCCACGAGCAGGTAGGCGGGACGCACCGTTCCGGATGCCAGCTCCTTGCGCAGCTCGTCGAGGTTCACGACGCCCTTCTCTGCGGCGCCTCGCGCGCGGCTCCGCCCGGGTCCGCGGGCAGCGGACGATCCACCAGCTGCAGGCCGATCTCGTCGTGCACCCGGCTCGCCAACACGTCGGCGATGCGTCTCAGCGCCTCCTCCCGGTTCTTGCGCGTGGCCTCGGGATCGGCGCTCGCCAGGTAGAACTCCGCCTGGGTGAGCGTGTTCCGGTCCAGCTCGATGGGATCCGCATCGACGGAGGACAGCGTCAGCTCCAGCGCCATCTCGATCCGGTACTCGAGCGCGAACGCGACGGTGTCGAAGCTGTTGGCCCGAACCTCGAGCGGCAGCACGCGGCCGCGCAGGACCAGATCGGCGGCATCGGGGCTGGAGATCAGGCGCGGAGCCTCCGAGCGCAGGAACTCCTGGCGGAGCGCGCGGGACACGGTCAGCTCGACCCCCGGCTCGAGCGAGTCGTTGTCGAGGGTCACCACCGAGATCGTGAGGTTCGGCGCGTTGGCGGCTCCGACCAGGCGATAGCCGCACCCCGTCCCCAGGAACGCGAGGAGCCCCACCAGCGCCATCAGGGTGAGCGCGATCCGGGTTCCCGCGAACGGCGCCTGGCGAAGCACGGAGCAGATATAGCACGCGCCCGATCCACGCGAGCCCGATCTGCGCGAGCCCGATCTACGCGAGCCCGATCTACGCGAGATGGAAGCGCTCCACCTCCTGCCGCAGGGCCTCGGCCTGGGACAGCAGCTCCTGGGCCACGTCACGCATGCGCCCGGCCGACTCCTGGTTGCTCTGGCCCTTGGCGGCCAGCTCCTCGAGGAAGCCACCCACCTGGCCGGCGGACTGCCCCTGCACGCCCAACGCCTTGTTGATGGCCTCGGTCGCGCTCCTCACGCCTTCGATGCTCTCGCGGATCCGACGCGAGCCGCGCGCCTGCTCGGCCGTCGTGGTCTGCAGCTGCTGGGCGATCTCGCGCATTCCTTCCGTCGCGTTCACGACGCTCTCGTTGCCCTTGTCCTGCTCCACTGTGGCACGCTGGATGGCGTCGACCCCGCGCTTCACGGACTCCATCTGCTCGACCACGTAGGAGGACGCGCGAGTCTGCTCCTGCACGGCGTCCAGGATCTGATCGATACGCTCGCCGCTCTCTCGAGAGACCCGGGTGATCTCTTCCAGCGAGGTCCCGGCCTCCCCGGTCAACCGGACTCCCTCGGCAACGCCGTCGATGCCATCGCCGCGGGCGCCGCCAGCGTCGC
>JANQSB010000090.1 GCA_028284295.1 Myxococcota bacterium
GAAGCGCTGGTCGAAGAGCTCGTCGACGTCATGCAGGTGGCGCGGCGCGATGGCAACGTGCTGGCCTGGGCCCATGGCGACGCCCCGCGCACGATGGAGCCCGCGCCCGGGCCTCCGACTCCGTCCGCCCGCCCGGAAGCGCCCGCCAGGACGATACCCGCCGACGACACCGAAGCGCCCACCGGCGAGCGGCGGCAGCTCACCGTTCTCTTCTGTGACCTGGTCGACTCGACGCGCATCTCGTCCGCGCTCGACCCGGAAGACTGGCGCGAGGTCGTGCGGATCTATCAGCGGGCGACGGCGGCCGTGATCGAGCGCTTCGAAGGTCACGTGGCGCAGTACCTGGGCGACGGCATCCTCGCCTACTTCGGTCATCCGGTCGCGCACGAGGATGACGCGGAGCGCGCGCTTCGCGCCGGGCTCGACATCGTGCGCGGGATGTCGGAGGTCAACGCGTCACTGCCGCGTACGGCCGGCGAAACGGAGCTTCGCGTCCGGATCGGCGTACACACCGGTCCCGTGGTCGTCGGTGCGATGCGGAGCGAGCGAGGCGTGCAGGCGCTCGGTGAAACGACGAACGTCGCGTCGGCGCTCCAGGACGCGGCGCGACCCGACACGGTTGTCATGAGCGCGCAGACGCAGCGTCTGGTGCAGGGCATCTTCGGGACGCAGGATCTCGGCGAACGGGCACTCGAGGGCATCGCCGCGCCGGTGCGCGTCCTCGAAGTCGAGCGCGTCATCGGAGTGCGCAGCCGCTTCGATGCACAGCGCGGCGACGCTCCGCTCGTCGGACGCGAACAGGAGCTCGGCCTCTTCGACGATCGCTTCGACCAGGTCGCCGAGGGCCTCGGGCAGGCGATCGTCGTCAGCGGCGAGGCGGGCATCGGAAAGTCCCGGATCGTACAGGCGTTCCGTGAGCGCCTCGGCGATCGCCCTCACTCGTGGCTCGAGTGCTGGTGCTCCCCATACACGCAGGACAGCGCTTTCCACCCCACGCTGGACCTGATCCGGCAGGCGCTCGGACTGCGTGGCGGGCTCGGCCTCGACGAGCAGGTCGCAGCCGTCGAGACGGCGCTCCTCCGCTCGGACCTGCCCCTGGTCCCGAACCTGTCTCTTCTTCTCGAGCTTCTCGGCCTTCCCGATCCCAACGCCTCCGCGGCGCTGGCGCTCGCACCCGAGGGCAAGCGCCTGAAGCTCCTCGCGCTGCTCACGGACTGGGTGATCCGACTCGCGGAGCCCCAGCCCCTCGTGCTGCTGGTCGAGGACTGTCACTGGGCGGACCCGTCGAGCCTCGAGCTCCTGGTCAGGCTGATCGACCAGATCCCGAGCAGCCAGGTGCTGATCATCGCGACGCACCGCCCCGACTTCGAGCCGCCCTGGGCCGCTCGAGGTCACACGACGCCGATGCTGCTCTCACGCCTGACGCGTTCGCAACTCACCAGCCTCGTACGAGAGCGGGCAGGCGAGCGCTCGCTGCCCGACGTCTGGCTCGGCGAGATCGTGCAGCGCAGTGATGGCGTTCCGCTCTACGCCGAGGAGCTCACCCGGACGGTCATCGAGACGAATCCCGCGGACCCGGCAGACGAGGGCGGCGTATCACTCCACGTTCCCGAGACCCTGCAGGACTCGCTCATGGCCCGGCTCGACGCGCTCGGCCCGGTCAAGGAGCTGGCCCAGCTCTGCGCGGTACTCGGCCGCGAGTTCGACTACGAGCTGCTCCTGCAGGTCTCGCCCCAGCGCGAGGACGACCTCCGTGCGCACCTCGAGGTCGCAACCCGCCAGGAGCTCTTCTACCAGCGCGGAACGCCCCCCGAAGCAAACTACCGCTTCAAGCACTCGCTCATCCGCGACGCGGCCTATCAGTCGCTGCTGCGCAGCCAGCGCAAGCGATTTCACCTCCGCGTGGCGGAGACGCTTCTCGATCGGTCGCCGCAGATCGCCGAGCAGCAGCCCGAGCGCGTCGCGTCGCACCTCGCCGAGGCAGGCGACTCGCGGCGGGCACTGCCGCTCTTCCGGCGCGCTGGCGAGCTTGCGGCGGCGACCTTCGCCCACGCCGAAGCCGAATCGCACTACCGACGTGCGATCGACCTCCTCCCCGGCCTGCCCGACCCGGATGCCGAGCTCGAACTCGATCTGTACTCGGCGCTCGGTTCCTCGGCCATCCCTGTACACGGCTTCGGCAGCGACGAGATGAAGCAGATCGCGAGCCGTCTGCGCGAGCTGGTCGAGACGACCGACCCCGGCCCGCTGCCGCTGCGAGCGATGCAGCTGATCGCGTCCTTTCACTCGAGCCGGGGCGAGATGCTCGACACCATCGAGCTGGCGCGTCGCACGCGGACAGGCGGGCAGCAGATCGGCGACCGGGGGGTCGTGAGTTCGGCGATCACGAGTGAGGTCGTCGCGCTCGTGATGTCGGGGCGCTTCCGCGAAGCGCGCGCGCTCATCGAGCACTTCGACGACTTCGACGCCACCGAAGAAGCCGAGCATGCGAGCCGTTTCGGTATCTCGGGCATCGCTTTCTCCGGCGTCTACCTCTCCCTCGCGACCTGGTGCCTCGGGCATGCCGACCAGGCGGATGCGATGATGCGCGAAGCCGTCGAGCGCGCGAAGCAGATCGAGTTCCCGCACACCCAGGCTTCGGTCCTGGTCACCGGCGGAGCCTTCCGCAGCCAGATGCGCCACTACCAGCTCGGCCTCGCGATGGCCGAGGAAGGACGCGAGATCTCCGCGGAGAACGGATTCGCGCTCTACGAAGGAATCGGCCGCCAGACCACCGCCCGCTCGCGCACGCTGCTCGGAGATCTCCGCACGGACGAGTTCCTCGACGCCATGCAGGCAGCGGCGCGGACCGGGAACGTTCAGGGGGCGCCCATCACGCTCTGCTCGGCCGCTCTGATGCAGCGCATCGCGGGAGATCCCGACACCGCGCTCGGCACGATCGATTTCACGTTGAACAGCATCTCGCCGCAGGGACAGCCCATGTGGGACTCCGAGCTGCTGCGACTCCGAGGCGAGATCCAGGCCGAGGAGAAGCACGATCCCGCTTCCGCCGAGAAGAGCTTCCAGCAGTCGCTGGCCCATGCACGCTCGCTGGAAGCGAAGATCCTCGAGCTGCGAAGCGCCGTCTCGTACGCGCGACTGCTTCGCGACCTCGACCGCAAGGACGAAGCACGGGATCTCCTCGAACCCATCTACGAGTGGTTCACCGAAGGACACGGCCAGCCTGATCTCGTCGACGCGAAGGAGCTCGTCGGGGAGCTCGCTCAGTGAGCTTCCTCGACGACGTGGGTCGGGCTCGGGCGCTCCTCGAGGCGCACGGTCGCGTGTCATTGCGCGGGCTCCGTCGCCAGTTCGACCTCGATGACGAGCAGATCGAAGAGCTCGTCGAGGAACTCGTCGATGTCATGCAGGCGGCACGGCGTGAGGGCAACGTGCTCGTGTGGGCCGCCGGCGACGCACCGCCCGCGGTGGAGCCCCCGGCGACGGTGCCGCCGCCATCCGAGGACGAGACCCCGACGCAGCTCCTGCCGGTAGCATCGCCGGCTCCGTCACCGAGCGTGCCGGAGGAAGCGGCGTCCGTAGGCGAGCGCCGGCAGCTCACGGTGCTGTTCTGCGACCTGGCCGACTCGAGCCAGCTGTCTTCTTCGCTCGACCCCGAAGACTGGCGCGAGGTGATCGAGCTATACCAGCAGACCGCTGCGGCACAGGTCGAGCGTTTCGCGGGCCACGTCGCGGAGTTCCTCGGCGATGGCATCCTCGCCTACTTCGGCTATCCGGTCGCGCACGAAGACGACGCCGAACGCGCGGTGCGCGCCGGCCTCGCGATGGTGAACGGAACGGACGAGCTGAACGCGGCGCTCCCGAGCGCCGCTTCGTCCATCACGCTGCGAGTGCGGGTCGGCGTGCACACCGGGCCCGTCGTGCTCGGCGCCATGGGCGACGACCGCGGTGACGTTCGCGCGCTCGGAGAGACGACGAACCTCGCCGCGCGGCTGCAGAACGAGGCCCAGCCCGACACGGTCGTCATGAGTCCGCAGACGCGCCGCCTCGTGCAGGGCGTCTTCACGACCAAGGACCGCGGCGAACACGAGCTCAAGGGCATCCGCGAACCGGTGCGCGTCATCGAAGTCGAGCGCGTCACCGGCGTGCGCAGCCGACTGGACATCCTCGCCGCCGAGGACCTCACGCCGCTCGTCGGCCGCGACCAGGAACTCGGGCTGTTCGAGGATCGCTTCGGTCAGGCCGAGGAAGGGTTCGGACAAGCGATCGTCCTGAACGGCGAGGCCGGCATCGGCAAGTCCCGACTCGTTCACGCGTTCCGCGAACGGCTCCAGGATCGCGGCCATTCGTGGCTCGAGTGCCGCTGCTCGCCCTACGCGCAGGACAGCGCGTTCCATCCCGTCCTCGAGCTGGTGAGACAAGCGCTGCGCTTCCGCCCGGACGACCCGTTCGACACCCAGGCCACTGCGCTGGCGCGCGGGCTCGAGGCTTCCGCGTTCGATCTCGAAGCGAACCTGCCGATCCTGACCGACCTCTTCAAGCTCCCACTTCCGGCAGACTACGAGCCGCTCGCGCTCGAGCAGGAGGGGAAGCGAATCAAGACGCTCGGCCTGCTGGTCGAGTGGGTGTTGCGACTCGCGCAGGCACAGCCGCTCGTCCTGCTCGTCGAGGATCTCCACTGGGCGGATCCGTCGACGCTCGAGTGGCTCGGGCGCATTCTCGATCAGATCCCGACCAGCAAAGCGCTCCTGCTCCTGACCCACCGCCCCGACTTCGAGTCGCCTTGGCCGCCGAAGAGCCACACGACGCCCATGCACCTGTCGCGGCTGACGCGTGCACAGCTGGCCGACCTCGTACGGAAGGCGGCCAAGGCCAGGGATCTTCCGGACGAGTGGCTCGACCAGATCATCCGGCGCAGCGACGGCGTCCCGCTCTTTGCCGAGGAGCTGACGCGGACGGTCGTCGAGACCAACCCCGAAGTCGCAGGTGCCGAGGTGCCGACCCTTCACATCCCGGAGACCCTGCAGGACTCGCTGATGGCCCGGCTGGATTCGCTCGGGCCCGTGAAGGAAATCGTGCAGCTGGCGTCGGTGCTCGGCCGCGAGTCCGACTACGCGACCCTGCTTCAGGTCTCGCCGCTGCGAGAGGAAGGCCTCCAGGCTGCGCTCGATACCGCGGTCCGCGAGGAGGTCTTCTACCAGCGAGGCTCGCCCCCCGACGCCACCTACCTCTTCAAGCATTCGCTGACCCGCGACGCCGCCTACCAGTCCCTGCTGCGTAGCCAGCGACGGCGCCATCACCTCCACATCGCGGAGACGCTGCTCGAGCGCTCGCCGACGATCCTCGAGCGGCAGCCCGGACGGCTCGCCTATCACTTCGCAGAGGGCGGCGACGCGTCCCGCGCGATTCCGCTGCTCCAGCAGGCCGCGCGAAGCGCGCTCCAGAGCGGCGCGGCCCACGAGGCCGACGCGCTCCTGAGGCGAGCGATCGGCCTGCTGGCGGACACCGGCGGCGCCGATCCGGCACTCGAGCTCGAGCTGCACGACGCGCTCGCGTCGGCCTCGCTCTCGACACACGGCTTCGGCAGCGAGGAGTACGGGAACGCAACGTCGCAGCTGGCGTCCCTGGTCGACGCCTGCCCGGAGCACCCGATGGTGCCGTGGGCGCTCGTGAAGCTCGGCAGCTACCACCGCGACACGGGAGACCTTGGCACGGCCACGGCGCTCTACGAGCGCGCTGTCGCGGTCGGCGAAGCGCGCGGCGACTCGGACACGGTCGCTGTCGGCCAGGTCTATCGCGGACTGGTTCAGGGCTTCCAAGGGAAATTCCGCGAGGCGCTCGACCTCTACCGTGCACATGACGACTTCGACCCCGTCAGCGAGAGGCGGCGAATCGTCGCGCACGGCACCTCGACGATCCTCACTTCGGGAGCCGCCTACGGAGCGTGGTGGCTGTTCGCGATCGGCCTGCCGGTGCAGGCCGCCGAAAGGGCCGACGCGACGCTCGCGTGCTTCGACGAGGTGCAGTCACCGCTCTCGGAAGCTACCGTGCGGAGCTTCTGCGGCGCGCTGCACGTGTTCCTCGGATCCTTCGAGCGGGCCATCGATCTCGCGGAGACCGCGCTGGCGCTCGCCCGTGAGAACGGCCTGATCCTCTGGCAGGCCATGAGCGCTCTCTGCCGAGCGGCCGCGTCGACGCAGATGGGGAAGCCAGAGGGCGGGCATCTCCCGGCCCTCGTCCGAGCCTCGGGCCAGGTCGGACTGCAGGGCGGGATGCCGGCGGCGATGTGGCTTTCCGCGCTGATCGAACGCGGACACGGCGATGCCGACGCCGCGCTCGACACGATCCGCTGGACTCTCGACACCTACACAGCTGCCGGCCAGGTCTTCTGGAACGCGGACTTCCTCCGACTCGAGGGCGAGATCCTCCGCGACGAGAAGAACGACCCGCCCGCAGCGGAGGCGAGCTTCCGCAAGGCGCTCGACACGGCCCACCGCCAGCAGGCCCACGGTCTCACGCTGCGCGCCGCGACCTCGTACGCCGAGCTGCTTCGCGACCAGGGACGGAGCAGCGAGGCCGAAGCACTGCTCACGCCCGCCTACGAGCGCATGAGCGAAGGCCACGACCTGGCCGATCTCGTCGCGGCTCGCGCGGTACTCGAGGACGTCTCCCGCTGAGATCTTCGGTGTGGATCGCTCGGAGTCCGAGGACCGATTCATCGCCATCGGGCCGATCGCTCGCGGACTCATCGTCGTCGATACCGAGCTCGCGGACCCCTTCGACGACTATCTCGACGGTGGGCTCGATGAGTCCGGACGCGGAGGGAGGCTCGACCCAGCGGACGCGGCCAGCTGCGCCTCCTCGCGTGCGATGCGCTCGAGGGTCGCCTGCACCTCGGGCGTCTGCGAGGTGATCCGCGTCTCGCCACCCCGCTTGAATCGGAAGTCGCAGTGGCCACAGCCGTCGGCCAGGGTCTGGGTCCGGATCAGGCCCCATCCCAGGCCCTCGCTGAGCGCGATGTCCGACAAGCAGAGATAGGGTGCGAAGGCTTCGGCTCCGACCTCGCGAGCGAGCTCGAGATTTCCGCATCGGAGATAGTCGACACCGTGGTCGAAGGCGATGCCGTCACCGACAACGGAACGCGTCTCGAAGTCGCCCGCACGCACGATCTCCTCGCGCATCGCTCGACGCCGGATCACGCGGCGCACGAGTCCCGAGAACATCAGCCGGTTCATCAGCCAGCGCTTCCATCTCGGGACGCGTTCCATCCTGAGCCGAATCGCCTTGTGACAGATCTCCCACGCCTCGGACGCAGCTCCTCCGCGAGCGTCGACCGCCTGGTAGACGGCCAGCTCCTGGGCCGTGATCCAGAGGAAGGAGTTCATCACCGGCGCGGCGCGCCCCTCGACCCAGCGCACGCGGGGAAGGATCTCGCCGTAGCGAGCGCGCGCGTCTCGCACGAGGGCGTCTGCATCGGGTTCCCCGTACCGGGCCACGAGCTCGACGCGGAGCAACCCAGCTGTTCGGTCGAAGTCCTCGAGCAACTTCTTCACGCGCCGAGCTCGCTTGCTCGACGGCGCGCCTCTTCCCGTGTCTCCTGAGCTCATCACCGACTCCTTGGCGCGCGAGCAACAGGCCACCCGCCGCCGGGACCCTCAGAGGAGATCTGTTCCCAGTAGAGGCGGACGTCCGGGCCGAGGAGGTCGTGGGTGAGGTCCAGTTTGCGCTCCTGCCAGTCGAAGCCGTAGCTCAGGGGGTGGAGCTTCACGGGGGATCTCCGGCGGCGGAGGCCGCCTCACCCGGGTCGGGCAGGGGCATCCAGTCGTTGACGGGCGTCTGCTTCTTCGAGCGGTCGCGCGTGCCGTGGGCCGCCAGGTGGTAGACCATGGCGGCGCGCAGGCCATCACTCTCGTTGTCCTTCGAGCGGTGCATCAGGTGGCTGTGGAACACGAGGAGGTCGCCGGGCGCCATCGTGACGGGGCGCTCGGCGGCGAAGTCCTGGTCGACGATCTCCACGTAGCCGACGTTCGCGTTCGGCCGGCGGTCGGGGAGGTGCTCGTGGATCGGCTCCTTGTGGGATCCGGGCAGCACCCACAGGCATCCGTTCTCGAGGGTCGCCTCGGTGACAGCGAGCCACAGCCCCACCTGGGGCGCGCGGTCGAAGGGGAAGTAGAAGGAGTCCTGGTGCCAGGGCTGCCCCCAGGCCGCCGGGTTCTTGAAGATGAACTGGGAGAGGAAGCAGTCGATTCGCGGACCGAGGAGCGCGCGACCGATCTCGAGGATGCCCTGCGACACGATGAAATCGCGGAAGGGGCCGTCCCGGTGGAGCCGGAAGATCTTCGAGACCCGCTGCTCGGCGTCGGCCGTGGCGTCGATCGCGCCGGCGAGGTTCTGCTCGGGCGCCACGATGAAGCCGTCGTGGACGATCTGTCCGGCGGCGCCGCGGCTGATGGCGACGACCCGGTCGAGCATGGCCTGACCGATCGCGGGATCCGCGAAGCCCCGGACGAGGAAGAAGCCTTCTTCCTCCCACTGCTTCAGCTGCTTCGGGTCGAGCACCTGCGCTCCTTCCTCCCTTCCCTCTCGCCCCTCCCTGCCTCTTCGCTCGGGCCGCTGGCGACGGGTGGTGGGCGGGCGGGGTCGAAGGCCAGCTTACAGGTAGAGCGGTCCTGCTGTCCCCCCATGGACGTCAGGATGATCGAGTGCTTCACCTGGAAGAGCCCGAGCAGCCGGTGACTCTCGCCACCTCCTCGAAGAACGCCCGCTTCTCGGGCGTCGAGATGTCCCAGCTCACCGGCGGCGACTGGTAGCCGTCCCGGTAGTTGTTCGCCCCCTGGTCGTAGTAGCCCCACGACGCGCCGACCTCGAGCACGGCCCTCAGCTTCTCGGTCCGAGTGGAGTCCTCGTTGATCACGATCGGCATGGGCGCCGCTTCGAAGACGGGATTCCCTCGGACGGTCTCCACGATGCGCTTCGAGTTGGCGCGACTCCAGTTGTTCGTGTGCACGAGCACGAAGTCGGAGGCGCGAAGCACGGCATCGGTGGGCACACCCTTCGTGAAGTCCTTCCGGAACGAGCCTCCGCTGAAGCTCGTCCCCACCAGGAGCTTGCCGTGCGCGATGCTCCTCACGAGCGAAACGAGCTCATGCACGCGCTTCGACCTGAGGATCTCGTGCTCGTAGAGGGGCACGTCGCACTCGTTGTTGATCTCGACGAGGACGTTTCG
>JANQSB010000102.1 GCA_028284295.1 Myxococcota bacterium
CGGCGGCCGAGAAGGCGGGCGGAAGGGGCCAAGCGAAGCCGGGCAACAGGTCCCCGACCGCCACGGTACCAGGCCGGTCGGCGGGCGGCGAGTGCGGTAGGGTCGGCGACCGACCGGCTTCAGGAGCCTCGGGGCAGGGAGTTCGAGAATGGAACGAGCCACGACCGCCATCGTGGGGGTGGGACCCGGCAACGGCGCCGCATTCGCGCGCCGCTTCGCGGATGCCGATCACCGACTGGCGCTCTGCGCGCGAAGCGTCGACTACCTGGAGACGCTGGCTGCCGAGCTGCCCGACGCGCGCGCCTACGCGTACGATGCGTCGCGACCCGAGAGTGCCGCGGCGGCCTTCGACCGCGTCCGGGAAGAGCTCGGCCCCATCGGGAATCTGATCTACAACGCGGGGTCCGCGGTCTTCGGCGACATCGACGCACTCTCCTACGAGGACTTCGAGCAGGCCTGGGCGATCAACGCGGCGGGCCTCTTCCAGGCGGTCAAGGCCGTGCTGCCCGACATGCGCGCCGCGGGCTCCGGCAACGTCGTGGTGATCGGCGCCACCGCGTCGCGCCGGGGGGGTGCCGCCTTTGCCGCGTTCGCTTCCGCGAAGGCCGCCCAGTACGGACTCGCCCAGTCACTGGCCCGGAAGCTCGGGCCCGAGGGCATCCACGTCTCCTACGTGGTGGTCGACGGCGTGATCGACATCCCGCGCACCCGGCAGATGCTCCCGGACCGGCCGGACGAGCTCTTCCTGAAGCCCGCAGAGGTCGCAGAGACCGTCTATCGGCTCACCCGGCAGGACCCTTCCGCCTGGACCTTCGAGCTCGACCTGCGGCCCTTCCGCGAGCAGTGGTGACGGGAGCAAGACGGTGAGCCAGCGCGCGGTGGTGCGCTTCCTGCGCAGCCCCTTCGACGCCACCGTGGAAGCCCTCGAGCCGATCCTGGAAGGTCCCCATCCCGCCCGACGAGCCGCCGCGACCTGTGTCGGGCTGGTCGCCGCCTGGTACCTGTACGTCCCGGCCCACGAGCTCCTGCACGCGGCCGGCTGTGCCCTCAGCGGCGGCACGGTGACGACCCTCGAGGTCCAGACGCAGTACGGAGGCGCCTGGCTGGCGCGCGTCTTCCCCTTCGTGGAGCCGGGCGGCGAGTACGCAGGCCGGCTGTCGGACTTCGACACCCACGGCTCGGACCTCGTCTACCTCGCGACCGACGCCCTGCCCTTCGCGCTCTCGATCTTCGTGGGGGTGCCACTGCTGCGGAGTGCCGCCGCGCGACCGCGACCGTTGCGGGTGGGAGCCGGCGTGGTGGTGGGCCTCGCTCCCTTCTACAACCTCCCGGGCGACTACTTCGAGATGGGCTCCATCGTGGCGACCCACTTCCTGGACGAGCGCTGGCAGGCGCTGCGCTCCGACGACGTCGTGCTGCTGGGTTCGCGCCTGCTCGAGGAGCCCGCGGCCCTGGGCCTGGGGGTCGGCGACGGACCGGTCGCCGCCCTCGTGGTCCTCGCAGGCCTGACCGTCGGCATCGTCCTCGCCTACGCGACCTGGTACGCGGGCGAGCGCTTCGCCCGCCTGCTTCAGCTCAGCAGGTAGACGACGAAGCCGAGCAGCCCGATGGGTCCGCCGATCATCACGATCACGAGCAGCGTGTGCAGGAAGCCGATCCACATCGACTTCACGAACCCGTAGCTCATCATCGATGCCAGGATCGCTGCGTTCACCATCCAGGAGAGCAGCGTCGAGGCGCCGCCGACGGCGATCGACGCGCCGATGGACGCGGCCTCGTCGATGCCCATGACCCCGGCGATCCCGCCGACCACGCCCCCGACCGCGCTCCCCGCGAAGCCCTGGGCGAGCAGGATGCCACAGGCGCGGCCCAGGCCCGGGGGATCCTCTCCACCGATGCGGCAGGCCAGCTTGAAGATCAGCGCGCTCACGACGTAGAGCACGGGAATGGCCAGCAGGAAGAGCAGCACGATGCCGAAGCCGAAGTTCTCCAGCACGCCCGCCACCATTCCGGCATCCGCGTCGAGGCCCTCGAGGTCGCCGAAGTCCGCATCCAGCTCGGGCTCGAAGCCACCACCGTCCGCGGCGGCGTCGCCGTTCAGCCCCTCGACGATCCGGAAGTTCGCGTTCTCCTCCATCTCGGGCGAGATGTCGCGAACCTGGTAGCGGTACTGCATCGGGACCTGTTGCAGCGAGTCCGTGTAGTGGGCGTCGCCGTCCCGGTCCACGTACTTGTAGATCCGGGCCTCCGCGGACCCGCTCCACCCGAGCCACAGCAGAGCCACCAGCACCGGCAACCCACGTGCAAGTCGGCCGGCAGCGCTGGAGAAGTGGCCCTCGTGTCGAGCAGCGGTCATGCCGGCCGGATCGGCTAGTCGATCGGCCCGCTTGAGGGGCGTCGGAGCGCGCCGGCTTGCTCCCGTGCGGACACTTCCTATGCTCCCGCAATGGTTTGCGCCCGAGTCATCCTGCGCCGGTCGGCGCCGGTCCTCGCCTCCGTGCTGCTCGCGTCGGCCGTCTCTGCAGACCCGGTCCTGACCGTCTCACAGCCGGTTCCCGCGGGCGGCGGGCTGGTCCGCTACGACATCGGGGTGGACTTCCAGGACGGGCTGTCGCGCTCGGGCTTCATCGACGTCAGCTTCGCACCGGCCGGCCCGGGCAGCTTCGACGGAGCCAGCAGCCTCGAGCTCACCGAGTGGCCGGACATCCAGGCTGCCACCACCGACCCGAACCTCTACCGGCTCCAGGGCGGCACCGGGGCCGGCAGCCAGAAGGACGTCGTGCCCGTCGCCTCGCTGGTCATCCAGCGCGACGAGATCATCAACTACGACGCGAGGGTCTCGCGCAACGGCCAGAACTTCGTGCTGGTCCCCGAGCCCGGCGCGGCCGTTTGTGCCCTGCTGGGCTTCGCGACGGTCGCAGCACTGGGGAGCGGCCGTCGTCGGACGAGAGCGTGAGACCGCCGACCCAGAACGGGCCCTTCCTCGTGTTCCCGGGCGGAGAGTGTGTCCCCATCGATGGCCCGCTGCGCGTCGCCGAGCTGCGAGACGGCTGGTACGTCATCGGGGAGAACTCGACAGTGGCCTGCGGTTCTCGCGCCGCGGCGCTGGACGCACTGGAGCACCTGCTGCGCGAGCAGGACCCGCACACCCTCGCCGAGGCCGCAGTCGAGTCCCTCGACGCCGACGAGCTCGAGCGCTTCTAGCCCGCGAAGCCGGTGGGTTCGCGGGGCGGGCCGACCGATTCGGTCAGTGCGTGCCGATCGGGTCCATCCAGATGTACTTGGCGGGCTTCGCGACCAGCACGTCGAAGGGCCGCCCGATCTCGTGCGGGCGGGTGATCGCCACGAACGGGACGGAGGCCAGGAACAGCGCGGTCCCACCCACCAGGGTCACGAAGGCGACCGGCCGGAGCAGCAGGACGTCGACGGCGGGCGACACGGGATCGGAACCGGCCATCATCGAGCGCATCGACTCGGAGCTCGAGTACGCCGGGGTCGCGACCCCTCCGAGAAGAACGAGGGCAAAGGCGCAAGCGAGGAACCTGCGGGTACGAGTCGACATGGATCTTCCTCCTGACTGGCCGGGCATTCGGCCCTGACCCTGGGGGGTCTATCGGTGTGCCGCCGACTCGACTTGAAGGCGCACCCTCACGGCAGGCCATTCGACCGGATGCGTCAGATTCCCCCCAGCCACCGGCTACTCCATCCGCAAGGGCATGCGAATGCTTCGCTTTTTCGGAGCGAATTCAAGGTAGAATGGGACTTCCGTTGAGAGTCGAGACAGTCGGAGGCGTTTCGTGACCCGCTCCAAGTTCAACCGCAATGCTGCAGCCGCACTCCTGACCGTGTGCCTCGTCTTCGGCTTCGGCGCCAGCCCCGCCCGGGCCGGTGGCTCGGTGGCAGGCCTCGTCTACGACGCCTGCGGAAAGTACGTCGTGAAGCTGCGCGACTTCGGGAAGCTCAAGATCAAGGACTACAACCTCTACGTCCCGGAGAATCTGCGCGCGAACCCGGGCAGCACGGACATCCCGACCTTCCAGGTTCGCTTCATCGACGATGTCCAGTTCCTGATGATCGCCGCCTACCCGGACGTGGTGAACGATCCCCTCAATCCGCAGAACGTCGCGGTACTGATCCAGGGGGACTACACCAAGAAGGGAAATCGCCTGAAGTTCTTTCCCACCTCGGCTTCGCTCCTCACCATCGGAGACTTCTACGCCGGACTCGGCGAGAACGTCCTGTTCGGCGCGCGCCAGCTCGTCACCGACATTCCCTACACCGAGCTGCGGAAGATCCGCTTCAAGGGTCGCATCCAGAAGAGGGGCCAGCGGATCAAGCTGAAGTGGAAGGCGAACATGGGCTACGACATCCAGTTCATGAACAATAGCGAGTTCGCCGACATCTTCGGCGCCAAGGGTCGCTTCAAGCTGCGCGCGAAGGGTCCCCGGCAGAACCCCGGCGACCCGCCGTTCATCAACTGCAACAACTAGCGGGCGAAGAGGGATCCCGTCCTAGATCACCTCGCGCTCGCGCAGCTCGCCGATCTGCTCCCAATCGTAGCCGAGCTCGAGCAGGACCTCCTCGGTGTGCTGACCGAACTCCGGAGCCGGGGTTCGCACCCGACCCGGGGTCTCGCTGAGCCGCACGGGCATCCCCAGCATCTGGATGGTGCCGCACTGCGGGTGGTCGAAGTCGACCACGTAGTCGTTGGCCTGGACCTGGGGGTCCGCGGGCAGGTCGTTGACGCTGTTCACCAGGGTGAAGATGAAGTCGCCCGGGTGCTCGCGGAGGATCTTCAGCCAGGCCTGACGCGGCTTCGACGCGAAGGTCGCATCGAGCTCGGCCACGGCGGCGGCGGCGTTCTGTGAGCGGGCGCGCATGTCGGCGAAACGCTCGTCCTCGGCCAGCTCGGGCCTGCCCACCGCCTCACAGAGGTCCGCCCAGTAGCGGTCGGGCTGCAGCATCCCCAGGCAGATCCACTGGTCGTCCTGACAGCGGTAGTGGTTCCACAGCGGGTTGCCGGCCTGGGACCGGAAGCTCCTCGGCAGGGCGAAGCCCATCATCAGGCACGCCGAGACCGAGAGACCCTGCAAGGCCATCATGCTGCCCAGGTGGGACGCGTCGACCTGCTGCCCGACACCGCAGCGCTCCCGTGCGAGCAGTGCCGCCAGCACGCCGTAGGCCAGCATGATCGCGCCCATCTGATCGGCGACTCCGCCCGCCACCGCCAGCGGCGGCATGTCCGGCTCGCCCGCGGCCAGCATGATGCCGGATCGCGCGAGGCCCAGCTGGTCGAAGGAGGGGTCGCCGCTCTCCGGCCCTTCGGGTCCATAGCCCGTCGCGTTCGCGTAGATGAGGCGCTCGTTGCAGGCCCGCAGCGATTCGTAGTCCAGGCCCAGCTTGCCGGCGACACCCTTGCGGAAGTTCTGGACGAAGACGTCCGAGCCCGCGACGAGCTTCTTGACGATCTCGATCGCCTCCGGCTGCTTGAGATCGAGGGTGAGGCTCTTCTTGTTGCGATTGTTGGCCTCGAAGTAGAAGTTGGGTCGGTTGCCCAGGTCCACTCCGCTCATGGCGACGATTCCACGCCCGGGATCGCCCCCCACCCGCTCCTCGATCTTGATCACGTCGGCTCCGAGGTCGGCGAGCATCGTGGTGGCGACGGGGCCCTGCTGCCAGATCGTCCAATCGACGATGCGAATGCCTTCCAGGGGCATCGGAGCCGGGACAGTGGACTGCGACTGCGAAACGGGATCGGACATGGTCCCTCCTGGCGCCCGGACGGGCAGCTCGCGGCGACTTCGCGAACACGCCCTTCCCGCGCCTGCTTGAACGCACTCCCTCGGAGCACGACTTCCATGCACTACTTCAAGTAGTTGCCACCCGAGAGCCGGACGGCCTTGGGATCGCAACGAACGTGGACGACGGAGACCCGATCGGCCGCCAGTGCTCTCTCGACCGCCGGGCGGATCTCGTGGGGATGTTCCACCCGCTCGGCATGACCGTCCACCATCTCGGCCATCTTCTCGTAGCTCGCCGGCAGCAGGCTCGCGATCGGTGGGGAGCCCGGCGGCAGCATGTGGTCCTGGAGCAGATGCCCCGCGATCCCCTCGTTGTTCGCCACCACGAACACCACGTGGGCCCCGACCCGGGCCGCGGTCTCGACCGCCATGGCCGCTGCGCCGAACGCGTAGTCGCCGACGATGGCGACCGAAGGCCGGTCCGGCTGCGCGAGCTTGGCCCCGATCGCGTAGGGAACGCCGGTTCCCATACAGCCGGTGGTTCCGGCATTGAAGCGGGACCGTTCGCGGAAGCTGGGCAGGACGGCGCGACAGATCCCCATGATGGTCTCCCCGTCGACGGACAGGTTCGCGTCCCGCGGAAGCACGTCCCGCAGCTCCGCCACCAGCCGGTACGGGTTGATGGGCGTCGCGTCCGCGCCGAGGGCCGCCGCGAGTCCTGCCTCGTTCTCCTCCCGCCTGGCCGAGAGCTCCCGCATCCAGGCACCCTCGCGCCCACCGCTGCGAAGGCTCCGGCCCTCCAGGGCGGCGTCGATCTGCTCGACGGCGACGCGCGCGTCGGCCACCAGCCCGAGGCTCACCTGCGCCGAGGAGGTCATCTCCTCGGCCAGCAGATCCACCTGGACGATTCGAGCGTCCTCGCGGTACCGGGGCGGCCGCCCGAACCCGAAGATCCAGTTGAAGCGACCGCCGATCATCAGGATCAGGTCGGCACCGGCGAGCGCGCCTCCGCGGGCCGCGTTCACGAAGTGCGGATCGTCATCGGGCACCACGCCCCGCGCCATCGGCGAGGCCACGTAGGGAATGCCCCGGGAGACGAGCCTCTCGAGAGCGGCGCCGGCCCCGGACCAGCCCGCGCCCTTTCCGACCAGCACCAGGGGCCGCTCGGCCTCGGCGATCCAATCGGCCACCCGGGCGACGGACTCGGGCGAGGGGTGGGGTGGCACCATCTCCGGAGCGCGGATCCGGAAACCGGCGCTCTCCTCGGGGATCTGCCGGGCGACGACCTCGGCGGGGAAGTCCAGGTAGACGGCCCCGGGGCGACCCTCGACGGCGCGCGCCAGCGCGAGGTGCAGGTACTCGGCGATGCGCTCGGTGGAGTCGACCTGCTGGGCCCACTTGCAGCCCGGAAGCGCGAAGGCCATCTGGTCGGCTTCCTGGAAGCCGCCGACGCCGCGAGTCCGCCCATGAGTCGAGCCGCCGAGAACCACGAGGGGCATGCCGCTCGCCGTCGCGACGTGCATCGGGGTCACGGTGTTCGTGACCGCGGGTCCCGAGCCGGCCACGATCACACCCGGCCTGCGCCTCGCCCAGCCCCAGGCCGACGCCATGAACGCCGCGTTCTCCTCGTGACGACAGCCGACGACCCGGAGACCTCGTTCCTGGGCACCGGCAAACAACTCGATCATGGGGCCGGCGACGACCCCGAAGAGGGTGTCGACCCCCGCCAGCTCCAGCTGTCGCGCCACGATCTGCCCGCCGTGGATCTGCACCTGCCCTGTCACCTCCATGCGCCCGAGAGCAGACGAGGGTAACACGACTACCCCACGGGGAGACAACTCCCTACACGGCCTCATTTGGAGATAAAGATCACAATGTGTTGTTCCGACCACAGATATGGACCGGCGGCGTAGTCTTTTCGCACCGTCGGACCGGACTTCTCGGGACGGCGGAGAACAGATCGCAATGGCAGTGACCTCAGAGCTCTCGGGCCCGATCGGCCTCGGCCACGTCCGCGACGACGAGGCCGCAGTCCGGCTGGTCTTCGTGGAGCAGGGCACCGACTACGCTGCCCTGGTCCGGGAAGCCCTCGGACTCAGCACGGCTCGGTTCGAGGTACGCCACGCGACGCGTCTCGAGGCCGCCCGCCACGAGGTGGAGTCGGGCGGACTGGATGCGGTCCTGGTCGACTGGACCCGGGACAGTGCCGCCGGAGGTCCGGAAGGCGGTCGCATCAGCATCGAAGAGGCCTCGCACCTGGCGACCCGGGTGCCGGTCATCGTGCTGACCGGCAGCGACGACGACGAGCCGCAACCGGAGGCGGAAGACGCGATGCTCGCCCGTATCGCGGACAGCCCGCTGCCGGACGAGATCCTGCGCGCGGTCCGCCGCCATCGACGACTGGGCTGCCGCGGTCGTCCCGAGCCGATCGTCCTGCGGGACCCGCTGCGCGCCTGTGCGCGCGTCTTCGCCCGGGTGCGGCGCTCGCTCTCCGGACGCTGAAGCGCCGGCCACGCCGCGCGCGCTTCAGAAGAAGAAGTCGATCAACAGGTAGGCGAAGGTCTCGGCGTCGCCGTACTGCGAGCGCCGCGGGCCGACGAAGGTCTGCAGGCCCAGGGTCGCCTCGATCCGGCCCCCCGGTGAGTAGCGGAGCGACGGGAAGAAGGCGGCGCTCTCGCCGTTCCAGTCGTAGATCGACAGGAAGTCGATCCGCAGCTCCGGGGTGATGTCGGTCCCGAGCATGGCTCCCGTCTGGTTCTCGGCCGCCGTCACCACCTGGCTCGTACCGAAGAGCCGGGTGCTCCCCGGCTTCACGAAGGGTCCGGACACCCCGGCCGGAACACCCGGCGGCCGGTCGTTGGTGGCCTCGAAGAGGGGCAGCAGGTTTCCGGCGCGCCCGCTCCCGAAGCCGAGGTCGTTGCCGTTGTAGAGGTGCTCGACGAGCACGTAGACGCCGTCCCAGACGTCGAAGGTGTAGTCGATCGACGCGACCAGCTGGACGAAGTCCGCGAGCCGCTTGCGTCGGCTCGACTCGATCTTCCAGACCTTGTGGCGGGGGCGCGTGTAGACGACCTCGACGCGTAGCGCGGCGTCTCCGACGTTGCGCGCCAGGTCCATCCCGACCGTCGGCGCCTTCTCGAAGACGCCGCCCATGAGGGACAGGTCCGTGTCCCACACGACACCGTGGGCGCGCAGCGCGTAGCGCGCCTCGTCGCGACTGTCGCCCGGCGCGTACACGGCCTCCAGGAAGTTGAAGCCGTCGAAGGACCAGCGCGCGTCGATGCTGTCGATCCCCTGGGTCTGGTCCGACTGGACCGCGAGCGGGGGGATCGCATTGAATCGATCGATGGGATTCCAGAGCCTCCCGACCCCCCATGCGATCCGCTGCCGCCCCACCGTCAGGTCGAGGCCGCCCGCCTCGAGCTGCACGAATCCCCGGTAGAAGAGATGGCGCCACTCCGCGCGCTTGCCGTCGGCGATCGTCCAGTCCAGATCGAAGAGATCGTCCTCCCGGAAGCCCTCTCCGAGTCCCGCCTCGAAGGTGTCGAGGACCCCCGCGAGCAGCTCGTGGTCGTAGACCACGACGGCCCGGAGACCGTCGACGATCTGGAGCTCCGCCCGGGTGCGCAGGCGGGTGAGACTCTGCCAGGCGTCCTTGTCGCCCACGGTCTTGAAGGAGGGACAGTCCGCGAAGCTCGCCTGGAAGAGGCAGCTCGCGTCCCCGGCCTCGACGAAGTCGTCGGCATCGGTCTGCCTCCCGATGTTCGCGAGCTCGCGCAGCGACCCCGAGATCTCGAGACGCGTCTCGTCGCGGCGGAAGAGCTCGGCGGCACGCGACCCCGTCGCCGTCGCCATCAGGGAGAGGACCAGGCCCGCGACGAGCGCCCGTCTCACCCCCCGGCGCTCCGCGAGTCGTCGACGATGCGACCGTCCTTGAGCCGGACCAGTCGGCGTGCCGCCTCCATCACCATCGGATCATGGGTCGAGAACAAGAAGGTGGTTCCGTGATGCCGGTTCAGACCGGCCATCAGATCGAGCAGCCGGGCGGCGGTCTCCGAATCGAGATTGGCCGTGGGCTCGTCCGCCAGCACCAGGCGGGGCCGACCGACGATGGCGCGCGCGACGGCGACCCGCTGCTGCTGGCCGCCGCTGAGCTCGAGGGGTCGCTTGGCGCCCAGCCCGCCCAGGCCCACCTCTTCGAGCACGGCGTCGGCGCGGGCGTGCCGCTCCGCCGCGCCCACGCCCTGGAGCTCCATCACGAACTCGACGTTCTCTCGCGCCGTGAAGACGGGGATCAGGTTGTAGGCCTGGAAGACGAAGCCCAGCTTCGCGAGCCGCAGATCGGAGAGCTCGGTGGCCGTGAGCTTGCCGAGCTCCTGACCGGCGACGATCACGGATCCCTCGCTGGGCTCGTCGAGCGCTCCCAGGATGTTCAGCAGCGTGGTCTTGCCGGAGCCACTCGGGCCCGCAAGCGCGGCGAACTCGCCTTCGCCCACCGAGAAGTCGACGCCATCGAGGGCGACGGTCTCGACCCCCCGTGTGTCGTAGACCTTGCGGACGCCCCGGGCCTCGGCGATCGAGTCAGACACGTCGGAGAGCCTCCCCGGGCCGAAGCCCTGCCGCGCGAATCGCCGGCCACGCACTCGCGAGGCTGGCCGCCCCGATCGCCATCACCGCGGGGGCCAGCACGTCGTTGAGGCGCAGCACCGGCACGATGCGCGAGCCGACACCCATCGACTCGAGCCCGCGCGCGTACAGGCTGAGATCGATGCCGTCCCGCAAGAGCCAGATGCACAGGGCTCCGAAGCCCAGGCCGGCGCCGAGACCGACCGCCGTCACCACCAGCGACTCCGCCATCACCGAGAGCACGACGCGTCGCGGCTTCATCCCGACCGCCATCATCACGCCGATCTCACGGGTCCGCTCGTAGATCGACATCAGGAGCACGTTGGCGATGCCGAAGGCCATGGCGATGAAGACGGCGCCGTAGATCGCCCAGGCGAGCTGGTCCATCACCTCGACGAGGTAGACGAGCAGCGGCTGCAGCTCCTGCCAGCTGCGCACCTCGGCCGAATCGCCCAGCGTCCGCGAGAGCGAGTCGCGCAGGCTGCCGACGAGTCGATCGGCGTCGGCCACCACCACGATCTCCGAGACCTGGTCCCCCAGACCGAAGAGCTGCTGCGCTTCGTCGATGCGCAGCAGCAGGGTCGACTGGTTCACGGCCATCGAGGGAGTCTTGAAGACACCCGCGATCCGGAAGGCGCGTCCGGTCAGGTCTCCCGCCAGGTCCTGGACCGAGAGCACGACCTTGTCGTCCAGATCGGCCTGGAGGCGTCGCGCCAGATCGACCCCGACCACCACCCGGCCCGGCTCGCCGAGCCAGTCGCCCGACACCATCGAGTCCGCATAGGCGGACACGCGGGCCTCGGCCTCCGGGTCGACGGCCACCACGCGCACGCCGACGCTGGCACGGGGCGAGTTGACCAGGCCCTGACCCTGGACCCGCGGCGCCCAGGCGCGAACACCGTCGTCCCCGAGGCGTGCCTCGATGGCGCGCGTGGCCCGCACACCCCCTTCGGGCAGCAGGATGCGCAGCTCGGGATCGGCTTCGTAGCCCGGGGCGTGGATCTGGAGGTGCCCGAGCTCGGTGGCGATGGCGGTCTTGACCATCTGCTGCGCCATCCCGGAGTTGAGCGAGATAGTGAGCGCGCAGCCCGCGATCCCGACCGACACCGCCGCCAGCACCACGATCGTACGGCGCGGATTCCGGAACAGGCCGCGGAACGCGAGACGCCAGACCACGGCTCTACAGGGTCCGCAGCGCGTCGACCGGACGGCCGCGGCTGGCCTTGAAGGCCGGATACACGGCCGCGAGCGCCCCGACGACCAGGATGGTCGCGGCCGAGCCGATCGGATTCAGGGGCTTGAGCTTGAAGGTCATGACGGGCTCCATGCCGACGATCTCGGTCATGCCCGCCATCTCCTCTCCCAGCGGGATCGGGTTCTGCGCGAGCACCAGCACCAGCGGGATCGAGAGCAGCAGGCCGATCAACAGCCCGACACCGGCCGTGAAGGTCGACTCCCAGTACACGACGCGGAACACCGCACCGGGGCGCAACCCGAGCGCCATCATCATGCCGAGCTCGCGGGTCCGCTCGAGGATCGCCATCAGGATCGTGTTCAGGATCCCGAACGCCACCACCACCACCAGGACTGCCAGCATCAGGTACATGCCGAGGTCGTCGAGGATCACGAACTGCTCGAGCTCGGGGAGGAGCTCGTACCAGGGGTGGATCTCGACGCCGGACAGCCGTGAAGCCAACCGGGCCGCGACCGGCTCGACGTCGTCCGCGCTGTCGAGGCGCAGCGCGATCTCGCTCAGCCGATCGCCGTAGACGAAGAAGCGGCTGGCCTCGTCGAGCTGGATCACGGACAGGCTCCGCTCGAGCCCGGGCTCGGGCAGCTTCAGGGTCCCGACCACGGTGAAGAGCTCGTACGCCGTCTCGAGCGAGTACGCCACCGAGTAGAGCAGGATCTCGTCGCCGAGCTCGGCGCCCAGGGACTGGGCCAGGCGCTCGCCCAGCACGACCTCCCGGGAGCCCTCGCCCGACGGCCCGGCCGACAGGAAGCGGCCCCGGTGGATGCGCTCCGAGAGGGTCGTGACCGTCGACTCCCGCTCCGGGTCGACGCCGACCACCGCCGCGCCATGACTGGCCCGGTCGAGGGAGAGCAGCGCGAAGCTCGCGATGCGCGGCGCCCAGCCCCGGATCGCGGGGTCCGCGTCGAGCCGGGCGCGCAGGTCGTCGTCCGCGACCAGGAAGCGCTCCAGCGTGCGGTCGTCCAGGTATCCGGGGCCCGTGATGGTGAGATGCCCCGAGTGCAGGAGCGCCCCGTCCTCGATCATCTTCTCGTGGGTGCCCGCCGCCATCGCCACCGACAGGACCACCAGGAAGACCGCGAACACCGTCGCCGCCACACACAAGCCGGTGCGACGCCGATTGCGCCAGACGTTGCGCCAGGCCATCCGGCGCTCGAGGCTCACGGGCAGCTCCTTGCAGCGCTTCGCATCAGCGCACTCCCCGCTTCAGGTTGCGCGTGGTGAAGACCGACTCCTCGATGTCGAGGTCGTAGCGGATGGAGTCCACCCGGATGACGGTCTGGTGACCTTCCTTGTCGAGCGGCGTCAGGCTCCAGAGGTGCGGGACGTTCCGGCCATCGACGGGGCGCACGTCGCTGAAGCGCAGCACGCGCATCTTGACCCCGTCCTCGTCGAAGAACTCCTGGAACAGGGGAGACGCGAGCTCGACATCGATCCACGCCAGGATGCGACCCCACACGACGGGCGCGTCCTCGTGCGGGCGGTAGTCGACCACGTAGGCGGGACGGCCCCCGCTGCGCTCCGAGCCCGGGTCGACACCGAGCAGCACGTGCTCGTAGTCGTCGACCTCGCTCGACTCCCGAACCAGGTCGTCGTTGGTGAAGTCGCTGCCCATCCAAGACTGGAGCATCATCGAGGGGGGAACGCGGATCGTGCGCTCGACGCGCGGGACGTACATCCAGAGATTGGGGTGCAGCTTGAGGAAGCCGGTGCCCCGGTCCTTCGCCGGCTGGTGGATCCGGATGAAGGAGCGCTTGCCCGGCGTGTCCGCCCAGGACTCGAAGCTCACGGTGCGCCCCTG
>JANQSB010000136.1 GCA_028284295.1 Myxococcota bacterium
GATTCCCGGCTTCGTGGGTCTCACGCTGGCCCGGCGGGCGAGCCGGCCGAGAGCTCGGCGACCACGTCCTCGAGCAGGTCGGGCGCGCCGAAGTGCGAGACCAGGCTGACGCGCGACGCCCAGTCTCCGCAGCGCTCCCGCACCCGACGGGCGACCTCCTCGCGGGGCGCCACCACCGCGATCTTCTCCAGCAGATCGTCGTCGATCCGCGTCGCCATCTCCAACCACTTGCCCTGCTTGGACATCGCCTTCAGCTCGTCCTGCAGCTCGCCGTATCCGTGGCACTCGAGCACCGGACGATACGCGGGCGTCGATCCGTAGAACGAGATCTGCGCCCGGGCGCCGTTGCGCGCGGCGGTGAACTCCTCCTCGTCGCGACCGGTCACCAGGATCAGCTGGCAGGAGATCTCGAGCTGCGAGCGCGAGCGACCACCGGTGGCGAGACCCCGGTCGAGGGCCGGCAGGGTGATCTGCTGCACGGACTCGGCGGTATGGAATGGATGCACGAAGAAGCCGTCCGCCACCTCGCCCACGGCCTCGGTCATGCGGGGACCGACGCCGGCGCAGAAGATCGGGGGGAGCCCGTAGGGGTTCGGACCGGGGTCGAAGACGGGCGTCATCAGGGTGTGCTCGTAGAACTCCCCCCGGAACGCGAGCTCCGTCCCGTTCTGCCAGCGCTCCCAGATGGCCCGAATCGCCATCACCATCTCGCGCAGGCGTGCCGCCGGCCGCGACCACGGCATGCTGAAGCGCCGCTCGATGTGGGGTCGGATCTGGGTTCCCAGTCCCAGCACGAAGCGCCCCTTCGACAGGAGCTGCATGTCGTAGGCGATGTTGGCCAGGGTCATCGGGTTGCGGGCGAACGCGATGGCGATCCCGGGCATCAGCTCGAGCTTCGTGGTCTGCTGCGCGGCCACGGCGAGTGGAAGGAAGGGATCGTGACGCCCCTCGAAGCTGAACCCGCCCGCATAGCCCGCGGCCTCCAGCTTGCGGGCGGCGGGCCCGGCATCCGCCGGGTCGTCCACGAGCAGCGAGCCGTCGACCTTCATGGGGTTTCGTTCTCCGAGGCGAGCCGGACGTCGGCGACGCGACCTTCTCAGCGAGGGTCGAGACGGTAGACGGCCCGGGCGGGGTCGAAGTCCAGGTAGGTCTCGCCCGGCTCGGAGACGCGCACCGCACGCAGGGGGTAGACCTCGTCCCCGAAGCCGAAGCGCACCCGCACCCGGTCGTCACCCGCGAGGATCTTCGCCCACTCCCGATCCGGCGACGGGTCGATGTAGAGCTTCCCGTCCTTCACGAAGTAGTTGATCGTGACCGAGTAGGGGTCGTCCGGTCGCAGCTCGAGATCCATGAAGCTCGAGTCGACGGACGACCAATCGGCGGGGGGAGCCGTCTCCGTCCCGGAGAGCGCGCCGCCGGGGATCATCCCGATCGGTCCTCCACAGGCCAGCAGGGCGACCAGCGGGGCCAGTACGAGTCGCTTCCGCGTGGCCTTCATCGTCGTCCCCTCATCGTCCTCTCATCGTCCCTGGAAGACCGGGGGGCGCTTCTCGAGGAAGGCCCGGGGGCCCTCCTTCGCGTCCTCGGACGACATCACCGCCATGCCCTCCTTCTGCTCGATCGCGAAGGCCTCTTCTTCGGACAGGGTTTCGGTGCTGCGCAGGGTGGCCAGGATCGCCTTGACGGCCAGGGGTCCGTTCGCGGCGATGCGATCGGCTACCTCGCGCGCCTTCGCGAGCGCCTGCCCGTCGGGCACCACGTGGTTGATGAGCCCGAGCTCGAGAGCGCGTCGGGCCGGCAGGTCCTCCCCCGCGAGCAACATCTCGGCGGCCACCGCGTAGCCGATCTGGCGACGGAGCCGCACCGCGGAGCCGGCCATCGGAAAGAGTCCCCGCTGCACCTCGGTGACCCCGAACATGGCGCTCTCGCCGGCCACGCGGATGTCGGTGCCCTGCAGGATCTCCGTGCCCCCCGCCCGGGCGAATCCTTCCGCGGCCAGGATCACCGGCTTCGTGGGGCGATAGGTCTTGAGCCAGGCCCCGAAGATGACCGCCGGCTCCTTCATGACCCGCGCCATCCAGTCGTTGTCGGGCTTGCCCGTGCCGAGCTTCCCGATCTCCGACAGGTCCATGCCCGCGCAGAAGGTGTTGCCGCGCCCGGTCAGGATGGCAACGCGCAGCTCGTCGTCGGCGTCGAGGTCGACCCACGCGTCATAGAGGCGACACATCACCTCGCTGTTGACGGCGTTGCGCTTCTCGGGTCGATTGAGGGTGACGGTCAGGATGTGACCGTCCTTCTCGACGATCACGGCGGGCTCGGACACGGGGGGCTCCTCTGGGTCGGGCCCCGGATACTAGCCCGGACTCCGGTCGGGTCGCGTGCGGGCCTGCGGCCGCCTCGCCGGCGGCTCAGACCAGGAAGCCCCCGCCCGATGCGTCCAGGTGCGCGCCCGAGACGAAGGAGGCTTCGTCGGAGAGCAGCCACACGATGGGACGCGCGATCTCGTCGGCCTCGGCGATGCGGTGCATCGGGATGCTCGCCTCGATGCGCTCCCGCAGCTTCGGGTTCTCCTTCACCCGGGTGGTCATGTCCGTGAAGGTCATGCCGGGGCGAACCACGTTCACCCGGATGCCGTCGCCCGAGACCTCCTTGGCGAGACCCTGGGAGAAGACGTCGACGGCGGCCTTCGAGGCCGCATAGTCGCTCGCGAAGGCACGCCCGCCGATGGTCGCCGCCATCGACGACACGTTGACGATGACCCCGCCCCGTCCCCCGTGCCTCGTGGACATCCGCCGCACCGCCTCGCGGCAGCAGAGCTGCAGGCCCAGCACGTTGACGGCGAGCAGGCGTTCGAGCACCTCGGCGCGGAACTCGGCCACCGGAGCGCCGTTTCCCGCGATCCCCGCGCTGTTCACCAGCGCTTTCAGGGGACCCAGTGCCTCCTCGCTCTCGCGAAAGACGCGCTCGACCTCCGCCTCCGAAGCGACGTCTCCCCGGACCGCGCAGGCCGCGGCCCCTCGCGCGCGAGCCTCCTCCACGACCTCGTTCGCCGCGTCCTCGTCGTCGCGGTAGTTGACGGCCACCGCGAATCCGCGCTCGGCGGCGAGCCGGCAGGTCGCAGCGCCGATGCCCCGCGATCCTCCCGTGACGAGGAGCGTGCCACTCACTCGCGGGCCTTGCGCGGGACGCTGTGCTCCCAATCGGCCAGCAGTGCCCGCAGCGCCGTGATCAACGCGATGGGCTGATCGAGCATCACGTGGTGGTAGGCGTCCGGGATCTCGATGATCGGCGAATTCCGGCCGAGCAGCTCGTACATGTAGTCCCCGGTCTCCGGGTCGACGAGGCCGTACTCGGCCCGGATCACCGCCACCCGACAACGGACCTTGGGAAGCAGCTCGTGGGATGCGCGCGGCTTCGTGTTCCGGAAGATGGTGGGATCGAACTTCCAGGTGTACCCCGCCTCGGTCTTCAGCATGGACTTGCGTGCGATGTAGTCGAGGATGTAGGTGTTCGAGCAGGGCTGCTGGGGGACCAGTCGGTAGTGGGCGCGCGCCTCCTCCACCGTCTCGTAGGTCTTCGGGTTGCGGAACGCGCGGCCGCGGGCGCCTTCTTCGCTCTCCGGGTCCGGACGCCGCACCGGGGAGTCGATGATCACCGCCCCGGCGAGCCGGTCGCCGTAGCGGACGGCCGTGCTCATGCTCACGAAGCCCCCCATCGAGTGTCCGACGAGCACGGGTGCGCCGACGATCCCGGCGTCCGCCGCCACCGCCATGATCTCCTCGCACCAGAGCTCCCGCGGATACTCCGTGCGCCGCGCGCTGTCGCCGTGCCCCGAGAGATCGATGGCCACCACGTGGTAGTTGCGCGCGAGCTGGGGCGCGATGAACGCCCACCAGTGCGCGTTCGCCGCACCCCCGTGCACCAGCACGACGCCGGGCTTGCGGGTGTCCCCCCAGCGCAGGTAGTTGATCTCCGCGCCCTCGGCGGGGACCCGTCCGCGCTCGTAGGGGGTGTTGATGGCTTCCAGGAACCACCGGGGGGGCTGGGTGATCTCGGTCGTCACGGCGCACGAGGATAGCGGGCCCCGGGCGCCCTAGAGTGTCGCCCTGGAAGGACCCACCCTCAGCGGAGGAAGACCCATGGCCTGGTCGCTCTCGGACATGATCGAGCTCGGACACCGGCACGCCCGTCTCGAGGCGGAGCGCAGGCTCGACCCCCTGATGGAGACCCTGGTCGAGAGCCCTTCCTACGAATTCCACCCCCTGGGACTCGGCATGAGCGGTGGCGACCGGGTGCGGCGCTACTACGCGCAGTTCTTCGAGAGCTTCATGGAGAAGATCGTCGGCTACGAGCTGCTCCACGAGTGGGCCGACGAGAGGGCGGTGGTCCAGGAGTACGACATCCGCGTCCGCGACGGGGGCATCGCCGAGACGCACCGGGTGATCGGGATCCTCTTCGCAGAGGACACTCCCGACGGACGCACACGGCTCGGCGGGGAGCGCATCTACGCGAGCGAGCGCTGTGTCCGCCTGATGGCGGGCGACGTCTTCGACGAGTTCGAGCCCCTCGCGTCGGCGGACTAGAGGGCGGAAGCGAGTGGGGCACCCGGGACAGCGAGCCAGGGGTCGCACTCAGACGAGCTCGTCCACCTCGAGCTCGAGCGCCGCCGTGCCACAACGGTGGAAGACCATCCGCAGGGCGTCTGCGCCCGCGGCCGGCCAGTCCGGCGCGATCCCGACCAGCCGGGCGATCCTCCGCAGGACGCCGCGCCGGTAGGCGAGCCAGGGGTCGACGCGCGGGACGACGCCGGCCGACAGCAGGCAATCGTGGTGCAGCGTCACCCAGTCGCGTTCCACTTCGGCGCGACGGGCAGCGGGATAGCTCATGGATACGAAGAAGCCGAGGTCGACGCCCGCGTGGCCCACGCGCGGCCCCGCCCAGTCGAGGAGAACGACGCGACGCTCGCTCCCGGTGGCGCCTCGGATTCGGGGGATGTTCTCCGCGTGCGCGTCGCCGTGAAGCAGGGTCGGCTCGTCGGCGAGGCTCGCGTGGCTCGAGGCGATGCGACCGAGCAGCGCCTCGCCCACCCGCGAGAAGCCGGGAACCACCGCCTCGAAGAGGTCCCGTCGCTCGCGGAAGCCACGCGCATAGGCGTGCTCGAAGGCCTCGAGCACCACCGGGTCCGCGAAGCGCGGAACCCAGGCGAGCTCCGTGCTCCTCTCCCGGAAGCGGGCGTGTAGCGAGGCCAGTGCCTCGATGGCGAGTCGCGCGTGTGCATCGTCGGGTCCCTGCAGCCAGCTGACGGGCTCGGTGGCGAGATCCTCGAGCAGCAGCACGCAGGCGCCGTCCGGATCCACCTCCCCTCCGTAGCAGCGCGCCGTCGCCTCCGGGATCTCCCGGCCGAGCTCGCGATAGAAACGAAGCTCATGGTCGAGACCCTCGAAGCTGCGCTGCGGCCGATCGGCCAGGGACGACTTCGCGACCATCCGGTGGGGCGCATCGGCGGGGGCGTCCCGGTACTCCACGAAGAGCCGGTCGACACGACTGCTGAAGACGCCGATCTCCTGGACCTCGACTCCGGCGACCCGGCCTTCGGGCAGCACGCCCCCCTCGCGCAGCAGCCGGGTCAGGCGGGGCGGATCGAGTGCGGCAGCTTCGCGGTGTCCAGGCACCCGGGAAGGCTAGAGCGCGCCCGGAGGGCTCGCTCGCGACGCCGCCCCTCAGCCGCTCAGCAGGTACTTGATGAAGCCGCTCGCGTAGCGCAGGTGGTGGAGCAGGATCGCGTAGTAGACGATGAACGCGACGAAGATCGCGACCACCGCGGTCGGCGACTGCCGACGCCGCCACAGGATCCAGGCCCCCATTCCCACCAGGGCCAGCTTGACGAGCACGAAGACCAGCTCGTGCTGGTTGACGAGCTCGTCGAGCAGGGTGTTGGCCTCCTCGGCGAGCCCGGCCCGGACCCAGAAGAGGGTCAGCACCGCATCCACCAGATTCAGCACCACCACCCACTTCAGGATGGCGTGCAGCCAGCGGAACTGCTCGGGAGTGCCCACCTGCATGCGGCGCCGCGGAGGGGCCGCTTCGCTTTCGCTCATGCAGGGGCTATTCGGCCGCCTCCTGCTCGCGGTTGAGGGGCTGCCTCAGCATCGACCACAGGGTGGGTCCGCCGGGAACGCGAAGCTCGTTGCACACCCGGAATCCGTGGCGCTCGTAGAAGGCGAGGTTCTCCTCCTTCGACGACTCGAGGTAGGCGGGAACGCGATCTGCATCACAGCGATGCAGGACCGACCGCAGCAGCGCCGAGCCGACGCCGCGGCGCTGCTGCGCCGGCTCGGTCCCGAGGATGGCCAGATACCAGTGCGGCTCGTGGGGACGCTCCCCACTGATGGCCTGCTCCAGCCGCAGGGCGCGAGGCGTCGCGCGCCGCAGGGCGAGGAGCATGCCCGTCGCGTCCCACAGCGCCCGCAGCCTGCCGGGCTTCACCAGCTGCGGCGCGCGCCAGATGGCCGCACCCTGGACCTTCGCATCGGTCTGGACGACGCCGTAGTAGAACATCATCCGCACGACCTCGCGGTAGAAGTGCTCCAGCCGGCTCCGGCGCGAGCCCGGGTTCTCGAACAGGAAGCACGAGACCGGGTCGTCCTCGAAGGCGCGCGCCAGACAGGCGACGATGCGGCGGCGCTCGGCGTGGACCGCGTCGCGAACATCCGTCCCGGGGTCCGGAGCTCCGTCCGACGCAGCGACCATGACTCGAAGGTAGCGGCCCGGGCGACCGCCGGGCGATCGAGTACGCGCAGCAGCGCGTCCGCCGTCAGCGCCCTTCGCGATCGATCCACTTGGGTCCGGCCACACGCGGACGGAAACCCTCGAAGGCGGACAACAGCTCGTCGACCTCGCGGGCGACGATCAGGAGCTCGCGATGCTCCGGTTTCAGGAAGCTCTCCGCGACGGCGTGATCGAGCATGGCGACCAGCGGCGAGAAGTACCCGCAGCTGTCCAGCACGCCGCAGGGCTTCCGATGCGAGCCGAGCTGCGCCCAGGTCAGGATCTCGAGCAGCTCCTCGAAGGTCCCGTAGCCGCCTGGAAGTGCCACGAACGCGTCGGCGAGCTCCGCCATCTGCGACTTGCGCTCGTGCATCGACTCGACGACGCGCAGCTCCGGCAGGCCCGGGTGCGCGACCTCCATCTCGACCAGCGCCCGGGGCATGACCCCCACCACGTCGCCGCCCTCCGCCAGCGCGGCATCGGCCACGACACCCATGAGGCCCACGGAGGCGCCCCCGTAGACGAGCCGGATCCCCCGCCGGCCGAGCTCCCGACCGAGCTCCTCCGCCGCGCTCCGGTATTCGGGCCGCGCCCCCGAGCTCGATCCGCAGAAGACGCAGCAGCTGCGGAGCCCCGGGCTCAACGCGACGCACCCCCGGAGCGACGAGGCGCCCCTTCCGCGAGAGCCGGCAGCTCCGCATCGATGTCGTACCAGGCGGCCTTGTGCGAGGTCCAGATGTGGACCGCCGGCCTCGCCCCGGGATCGCCATCGATGCACCCGGCGCGCAGGATCAGCTGGTCCTGATCTTCCCAGCCCGCCACCAGGTGCGAACCGCAGCGCCCACAGAAGCGCCGCTGCTTCCCGGGGCTCGATTCGAAAGAGCGCAGCTGCTCCTCGCCGGACAGCCAACGGAAGCTGGCGCGGGGAACCCGCAGCGTGGTCGAGAAGGCCGCGCCATGCGCCTTGCGACAGGTCTCGCAGTGGCAGTGGCCCATGGGCCCGGTCGCGGGACCGGCCTCGTAGCGGATCGCGCCGCACAGGCAGGACCCCCGGATCTTCGCGTCGCTCACGCCGCCTCCCCCCTGGCGCCGGTCACCGCTACCACTCCTGCAGAGTGCCTTCCCGTTGCCTGCGCCGCGCCTCGAGCGAGCGCTCCATCGACTGCTCGCCCATGAAGTCGAGATCGAAGCGCGCGTCGGGCCCCACACCGAGGGCATCCAGCACCCGCTGGGCGATCCCCTCCGCGACGTCGGCCGCCTCGGGCGACCAGATGTCGGGGATCTGGACCTGGACCTCGAGTCGTTCGTCGGCGCCGTCGTCGCGACCCGACATGTCCGGAAGGATCAGCGCCCGGGGCTCGGCGGCGATGGCCTGCCGCACGGACCCGAGCGGAGCGCGCATCCAGGCCGCACGCGGGCAGGAGAGAACCACCCAGCACTGCTTTCCGTCGCCGGCCCGGCGCAGGAGGGTGAAGCGAAGCGACGAGCCACGATGCGAGACCCGCACGAGCGAATCGCTCTCGTACAGGCGGATCAGCGACCGGAACCAGTGGCCGAGCCGGGTGCGGTCGATGTTGCGCTCGGGTCGCCAGAAGAGATGGGTGAGCCCGTAGGCGGTCGCGAGCACGCCGATCGCCAGGGCCAGCCAGCTGAGGATGTCCACCAACATCGGTCCAGGCTACCACGGGCGAGCCTCCGGATTGCGTGACATCTGTGCCCCATCCCGGGACACCCCGCAGGCGTCCAGCAAAATCAAGCCACTCCCCGAGCATGTTGCATGTGCAGGCAAGCGCAGGACACTCCCGACACCCGCCCGCCGCTCGGCACTCGCGCCCGCGGCTCAGCGTCCTGGAGCCCGGCCTTCTCCGGGCTCCAAGACGCGAAAAGCGCCCGCGGCCCAGTAGGTGAGGGGCCGGCCTTCTCCGGCCTCTCACCTACAGAAAACGGCGGCCCCCTTTCGGGGACCGCCGTTCGGTGTTCGTGGTTCTCGCCGGGTCAGGCGGGGCGGACTGCCGCTGCTTCGAGTCCCTTGCGTCCCTCCTGGGTCTCGAAGGTCACGCGCTGTCCTTCGGTCAGCGATCGGAAGCCATCGCCTTCGATGTTCGAGAAATGAACGAACAGGTCCTTCGACCCGTCGTCGGGGGTGATGAAGCCATACCCCTTCTCGTCGCTGAACCACTTCACGGTACCACCTGCCATACTTTCTTCTCCTACCCGTTCGTCGTTCGAACGGGGTCTAGCTTGGATCCGCTGACTCCACCCCCGAACCCCCACCTTGAGACTTCTGGTCTGGCACCATCGAATCGAGCGGGGCGCATCCTACCGCAAGCTCCCTTCCGATGACCACCCGGTCTGCCCTCTACTTTGGAGGCAGGCTGGAAGCAAAGGCCGTGCCGCTCTCGACCCATCCCCGCAGATCGGCGTCCTCGGCGACTCCCCCGACACCGACGTACACCATTCCGCGCATGGGCCGACCCGTGAAGTCCATCTCACGCGCGTGGGGTCGCTCGAGCGCCCGGGGATACGCGTCCGGCCCCACGCGCACCATCAGCTCGTCGCCGACCACCCCACAGCACATGTTCCCCGAGAGGAGGAACGCGAGACCTCCGAACATCTTCTTCTCGCGTACGTCGTCCCTCTCCTCGAGCAGCTCGCGGATCCGTTGGGCGAGACCCTCGTCGTAGGCCATGGCATGCTCCTCGTGCGGGAATGGTCTAGGGGCGTCTCCGGGCGGTGTAGACCGGGGTCAGGACCCGGCGTTCGACCCGGCCGCCGAACTCTCGCTGTGCCACGTCGTGGATCCCGTCGAGCAGGAGCTCGCGACGATCGCGCGGCAGTGCAGCGACGGACGAGAAGGTGCCGTAGAGCGCCCGGACCCGGTCGGCCGTGAGCTCGAGGGTCCACGACAGGCACTCGAAGCCGATCTCCTCGAAGGCGCCGGTCCGTTCCATGTCGCGGCAGCGCTGCTCGCGATCCAGGGCGAAGGGCGCCCGCCAGCTCACCCCTGTGGAAGGACCATCGCGAAGCCGCTGCAGCAGGTCGATCGTCGCCTCGTGGAAGGGGTCGGGGCGCTCCGGGTCGCCGAACACCGTCCACCACATCGACCAAGCCGCCCCGGGGCGCAGGACCCGCGCCACCTCGCGCAGGCCCACCTCCGGGTCGACCCAGTGGAAGGCCGTTGCCGAGACCGCGAGATCGAAGCACGCGTCCGGGAGCGACGCGTCCTCGAAGCCCACCGACCGCACGTCGACGTCGCGGCCGGCGCGCCGCATCCGCGACCGCAGGTAGTCGGAGAGGCGTTCGTCGGGCTCGACGGCGACCAGCGGGTTCGCCCCCTTCGCG
>JANQSB010000163.1 GCA_028284295.1 Myxococcota bacterium
CGAGGTGGTCGACGGCATCGACATGCTCGTCGTGCGCGAGCTGACGGGCGGGCTCTACTTCGGCGAGCCGCGCGGCATCGACCGGAACGGCCCCGAGCGGGTCGGGCGCAACAGCATGGTCTACTCGGACGTCGAGATCGAGCGCATCGCGCGAGTCGCGTTCGAGGCCGCTCAGCGCCGTCGCAAGCAGCTGTGTCACATGCACAAGGCGAACGTGCTGGACGTCTCCCAGCTCTGGGTCGAGGTCGTCGACGAGGTCGCCAAGGACTTCCCGGACGTCACCCTCGACCATCAGCTGGTCGACTCCGGTGCCATGTTCCTCGTGAAGGAGCCCGGGCGCTTCGACGTCATCGTCACGACGAACATGTTCGGGGACATCATCTCCGACGAGGCGGCCATGGTGACGGGATCGCTCGGCATGCTGCCCTCCGCCAGCCTGGGGGAGGGTGGGGTGGGGCTCTACGAGCCGGTGCACGGCTCGGCGCCCGACATCGCCGGCCAGGACAAGGCGAATCCCCTGGCCGCCATTCTCTCCGCGGCCATGTTGCTCGAGCACTCGCTGGACGCACCCGTGGCAGCGGCCGCGGTCCGCGACGCGGTCTCGGCCGTCCTGGCGGCCGGCCACCGCAGCGGTGACCTGGTGCTCCCCGGCGAGGAGCGGCCGACCACCGGCTGTCGGGACATGGGCGCGCTCGTCCTGGAGCAGCTCGGGTGAGTCTGCGGCCATGACGACCGGAGGTCTTCGGATCGCGCTCGTGGGCGCGACGGGTGTGCTGGGACAGGAGATCTGTCAGGTCCTCGAGCGCTCGAGCGTGTCGGTCGCGTCGCTGCTCCCGGTCGCGACCGAGCGCTCGATCGGGGCCGAGCTCGAGTTCCGTGACGAGGTGCTCTTCGTCGAGCCCGAGCTGCCGGACCTGCGCAGCGTCGATCTGCTGATCCTCGCCGCCCCGGCTCCGGCCGCGCTGGAGCTGATCCGCGCGGCGTTGCGCGCCGAGGTGCCCTGTATCGACTGCTCGGGTGCGCTCGCCGGCGCGGACGAGATTCCGATGGTGATGCGCGACCGCAGTCCCGCCGCACAGCTCACGGCTCCCGTGGTCACCTTGCCCAGCGGGGTCGCGCTGGGCTGGGCGCGCGTGCTGGGGGCGCTCGACGGGGCCGCAGGCCTCGAGCGCGTCGTGGGAACCGTCCTCCACCCGGCCGCGCATGCCGGCCGGCGGGGCATCGACAGTCTGTCGTCCGAGACGATCGCGCTCCTGTCCCAGGCGGAGCGCCCGGACTCCGAGGTCTTCCCGGGGCCCGTGGCCTTCGATTGCCTGCCGGCGGCCGAGACCACGGACGATCGAGGCCAGGCCGAAGGCGGCGCCAGCCGCCTCGAGTCCCGGCTGCAGGCCGATCTCGGCCGGCTGCTCGGTGGCGACGTCGCGGTGGCGGTGAGCGGCGTCCAGGTACCGACCTTCGTGGGAGAAGGCTCGAGCCTGCTCGTCGAGCTGCGCGAACCGCTGTCCGTGGACGATGCCCTGGCGGTTCTGGACAAGACGACCGGCGTCGAGCTGTGGGCGGCGGGGGACGGCGCGCCGTCGAC
>JANQSB010000527.1 GCA_028284295.1 Myxococcota bacterium
GTGAGGGAGGAGCGGTCGATCCACTCCTCCATGGCGGCGCGCTGCGTCGGGTCGTCCGGGACGAGGCAGGGGCTCCCGGCCGGCGCGTTGCGGGCCGCGTAGCGGATCTGCTCGTGGGACTCGTAGATGGGGTGACCCTCGTGGACGAGCACGGGGACCGTTCCGGCCGGGTTCACGCGCAGGAAGTCGGGTCGGATGTTCTCGTAGCAGCGCGTCTCGATCAGGTCGATCGGATGGCTGCGATAGGGGATGCCGAGCTCGGCCAGGCACACGCGCGCCTTCATCGAGCACAACGAGAGCGCGTTGTGGTAGAGCTCGAAGGGCTCCTGGTGCGGGATCGTGATGTCCGGCTGCAGGCCGGCCGCTACCGGATGGGTGCGACGACGGCCGCGCTCGACCGCCCACCACGCGAACGCGACGACGACGACGGAAAGGCAGAAGGAGAGGAACAAGAGCATCGCTGCGCCGGTCCGGGGCCGCTCAGCGGATCCCGCCGCTGTGCTCGGGCTCTTCGATGACGGTGTTCTCGATCTCGCCGAGGCCTTCGATCCCGATCCGGACCACGTCACCGGCGACCAGCAGCTTCGGGGGCTTCATACCGATGCCGACGCCGGACGGGGTACCCGTCGCGATCACGTCGCCGGGCTCGAGGGTGAACGCCGTCGAGAGGTGCTCGACCAGGGTGAAGCAGTCGAAGATGAGCTCCTTGGTGTTCGACTCCTGACGCAGCTCGCCGTTCACCCAGGTGCGCAGGTCGAGCCGATGCGGGTCCTGCACCTCGTCGGCGGTCGTGATCCACGGCCCGATCGGCCCGTGGGTGTCGAAGGACTTGCCCATGGTCCAGGTGGGGATCCGCAGCTGCCAGTCGCGCACGCTGACGTCGTCGACGACCAGATAGCCGGCGATGACGTCGGCGGCGTCGTCGCGCGAGACGTGGCGGCAGCGACGACCGATGACGAAGCCGAGCTCGCCCTCGTAGTCGAGGACGTGGGAGGCCCGGGGAAGGTGGATCGGGTCGCCCGGTCCGGTGACGCAGGTCGACTGCTTGTTGAAGATGGTGGGATGCGCGGGCGCCTCGAGGCCCGACTCGGCGACGTGATCCGCGTAGTTGAGACCGACGGCCAGGAACTTCGGGGGGCGCAGGACGGGCGGCTCGAGGCGCACCTCGGCCAGGGGCAGCCGCGCGCCGTCTCCGCTCGCAGCATGGGCGACCTGCAGGGCATCGGGCCCGGCGGCGAGCAGGGCCGTCATCTCCCGGGGCAGCTCCGGGGCGGCCGCCTCGAGGTCGACGATCTCGTCTCCCTCGACCAGGCCGATTCGAGTCGTCTCGTGGGTGAAGGTCGCGAGCTTCATGGGGAACTCCTCGGGCGCGAGGGGGAGGGAGGCGAGGATGCCTCGATTATTCGATTGGATAAACCGCGGGCTCTGCATCTTATACATCTGAACAAGGCGGCGCGCAAGAGGCTGCGCGAGGCGGCCCTGCCTGGCGCGAGAGGCCCCCGGACGCAGACGCCGGGTTAGCCTTCTGCCATGACAGACGACGTCCGCTATGAGGAGCGCGACTCGATCGCGATCCTCACGATCGACCGGCCCGACAAGCTGAACACCCTGACGGAGGCCGTCGTGCAGGGGGTTGCCGACGGCATCGACGAGGCCACGCGCTCGGCGCGGGTGCGCGCCGTGGTCCTGCGTGGCGAGGGGCGGGTCTTCACCGCCGGCTACGACCTCACCGCGGGTGGCGACGGCGGCTGGGGGAGCCCCTACGACGCACCCAGCGTCCCGCCCCGGGAAGGCGCCTGGGACCCCGTGCGCGACTACCAGTTCATGAACCACAACGTCCAGCGCTTCATGAAGATCTGGCACTGTCCCAAGCCGGTGATCGGCCAGATCCATGGCTTCGCGGTCGGCGGCGCCACGGATCTCGTCCTCTGCTGCGACCAGCTCTTCATGGCCGACGATGCCTATATCGGGTACGCGCCCTCCCGGGTCTACGGGACCCCCACGACCATGATCTGGATCTACCGCCTGGGGCTCGAGCACGCCAAGCAGTTCCTGCTGACGGGCGAGGCGATCGACGCCGAGACGGCGCTGCGGATCGGACTCGTCTCGCGCCTGTACCCGGCGGGCGGGTTGCCGCAGCGCGTCGAGGAGTACGCGAGCCGCTTCCAGCACATCCCCGCCAACCAGCTCGCGCTCAACAAGCTGCTCGTCAACCAGGCCTTCGAGAACATGGGTCTGCGCACCACGCAGCTGCTCGGCACCTTCTTCGACGGCGTCACGCGACACACCGAAGAGGCCTACCGCTGGGCCGAGTCCTTTCGCGAGAAGGGCTTCCGCGAGGTCATTCGCGAGCGCGACGCGCCGTGGGGCGACTACGGCGAACGGCCCCGCGAACGCAAGCCGAAGGGCACCTAGACCACTCACGGCGGCGCCTTCCGCCTCCCTTCCGATCCGCTGCGCCCTCGCTGCGTTGCGGCTGCTCCCCGCCTCAAGCCGACACCGAGAAGCGACGAAGCGCGAGACATGGCCTCCCTCCGCCTCGTCGTCCGGGCGAGCCTGGCGCTCGCCTGCCTCGCGCTCGCGCCCGTCGCGCAGGCGGAGATGTACAAGTACGTCGATCGCCAGGGGCGGATGCACTTCACCCAGGACATCGGGCAGGTTCCTCCGGAGTACCGCGCTCAGGTCGAGCGCAAGGTCCTGAAGAAGGAGATCAGCATCACGGGCGAGGGTCGTGGCGCTCCCGGCGACGAAGATCGCGTGCGGGCCATGGAGAAGCGCAAGCGGAAGCTCGAGCACGCGGCCCGCAAGCGCAATCGCAAGGCGGGACGCGCGTCGGCACCCGCCGTGCGCCGCAACCGGCATCCGCTGGAGGGGGCCCCGGAGCCGCGGAAGTACGACCGCGAATGCGACTGGAACTACTCCACCCACCAGAAGCGGTGCCGCCGCATCCTGCGCGACGACTGGCGGAGGTGGGACCAGGCCAATGGTGGCCAGAACGGGAAGCGCGCCATCCGGAGGCGGGTGGGCGATCCCTGAGCGGCGTGCGTCGCTGCCCGAGACCTGGAAGAATCTGCCCCCGATCGCCGCCGACCCGATCGGCAGGAAACGGGGGGAGAGATGGCTTCGAAGCAGATCGCGGGAATCGTCCTGCTCGTCGTGGGTGCCGGGCTGGGTTGGTGGGGCTACCAGGAGTCCGGCTCGCTGGGATCGCAGATGAACGAGCTCGTGGGCGGCTCCCCTTCCGACGACGTGATGTTCAAGTACATCGGCGGGGCCGTCTGCGCGGCGGTGGGTGCCTTCCTCTTCGTGAAGAAGTAGCGCGGGCGGGTCCGGCCCCGTGCCGGACGAGGACCCCCGTCTCAGACCCCCGTCTCAGACCCCCGTCTCAGATCCCTTCGGGCAGCCCCCGACCCATCAGGTCGATGAAGTTGCCGGCGTAGAAGCGCTCGCGGACGCGCTCGCTGGCGTCGCCCAGGCTGCGCTCGAAGCGTTCGAAGGGGCGCCGTCCGCCTTCCACGTGGGGGAAGTCCGTCGAGAAGAGGCAGACCTGCGGCCCGATCTGGTCGGTGATCCAGCCCACGTCCTCGGTGGGGTAGGGGGTCACGCGCAGCTGGCGCTGCACGTACTCGGTCGGCCGCAGCGACAGCTTCTGCAGTCGCTCCTCGTGCCGCCCGAAGGCTTCCACGGCGGACTCCATCTGCCGCAGCCAGCTCGGGAGCCAGATTGCGCCCTGCTCGATCACCCCGAATCGCAGGTCCGGGAAGCGCTCGAACACCCCGTCGAAGATGAGGGTCGCGAGCGTCTGCATGGGCGGGAAGGGAATGCCCATGTAGTCGACCGAGCGGAAGTTCTCCTCGCCCCCGTGGAAGTCCTTGGGAATCGGCAGGCCGTTCTGGAAGTAGTCGGGGTCGAGGAGAGCCCCGGTGCCGCCCACGTGGAAGACGATCGGGAGCCCGGCCTCCTGGGCCATGGCCCACAGCGGGTCGAGGGCGACGTGGCTGGGGGAGTGGCCCTTCGGGCAGCCCGATGCCACCAGCAGGGCGGCCGCGCCCATCTCGATCGACTCGCGCGCGATCTCGAGGCTGCGGTCGAAGTCCGCCAGGGGCACGTAGCAAGTGGGCAGCAGCCGCGGGTCGACCGCGCAGAACTCGATCATGCCACGGTTGTGGGCGCGGGCCGTGCCGTAGGCGAGCTCGAGGTCGCCCGAGCGTTCCCAGGCGTAGAGACGGGCGTTGTGGAAGGTGTTGAAGACGAGCTGGCTGGCGACCCCGATCAGGTCGATGGCCCGCGGGCGGTCCGCGGCGACGAAGGACCCGGTCGCCGCGAAGTTCTTGCGGTTCATGATCTCGTCCGCTTCGTCTGCCCGGTACTCCGCTGAAGCGTGCTTGGCGGCGATTCGCTCGAAGGCACGCTCGAGGTCGCGTAGCTGCTCCTCGTTGTCGCCGGTCTGGCGAAGCTCGTTGGTGTAGCCCGGCCGCTCGATGCGGTCGCGGATGGCGGGGTCCGCGTAGTCGCGCAGCCAGTTCGGGGTTTCCATGATGTGCGCGTCGGCGTCGTGGACGAGGCGATCTTCGATGTAGGGCATGGCGGGCCGAGGGTAGCGAACCGGCCGACCCGGTCGTTTCGCTACATTGCGGCTGCAGCCCGGTCCCCGGGAGGGAGGAGAGGTGCAGATGGACGAGATGAACCGTCGCGAGCTGCTCGCGCGTGCCGGAAGCGTCGGTGCCGCCGTGGGCCTGGGGCTCGCCGCCGCGGGAAGCGCCGCCGCCGCCAGTCACGGGCACGAGGGCCACGGCGCCAAGGAGGCGAAGAAGCAGGACGAGCGCCTCACCGAGCTCGTCGACGAGGCGCTCGATTGCAAGGAGGCGGGGGCGGCCTGCGTTCGTCACTGCATCTCGGAGCTGGGCCATGGGAACACCGAGCTCGCCGCGTGCCTCGACTCGGTGCTGCGCATGAGCGGTCTGGTCACCGCGACCGCGCAGGTCGCCGCACTGGACGTCGAGGTCTCGCCGCGGACCCGGGAGCTCGCGAAGCTGTGTGCGAGCTACTGCCGGGACTGCCGGCAGGAGTGCGAGAAGCACGCCAAGCACCATGAACTCTGCAAGGCATGCATGGAAGCCTGCGACGAGTGCATCGAGGCGTGTGAGGCGGTGGCCTCCGCGTGAGCGCGGGAAGGCGGATCCGGGTGGAGCCCTCGAGCGGTGCCCTCGGTGCCGAGGTCTCGGGGGTGGACCTCGCGAAGCTCGACGACGCCGCCTTCGCGGAGATCCGTGACGCCTGGCTCGAGCACCAGGTGCTCTTCTTCCGCGACCAGCAGCTCTCGCCCGCCGATCAGGCGGCCTTTGCCGAGCGCTTCGGGGAGCTCGAGGCTTATCCCTTCCTCGAGCCGCTGGACGGGCATCCCTACGTGATCCCGATCGTGAAGGAGAAGGACACCCGCATGAACTTCGGCGGGGGCTGGCACTCGGACATGTCCTATCAGGAGCGCCCGGTGAAGGCGACCCTGCTCTACGCCATCGAGGTGCCGCCGCGAGGGGGAGACACCCTCTTCGCGAACATGGCGGCCGCCTACGAGGCGCTCTCCGACGGCATGAAGGAGCTGCTCGACGGACTACGGGCGGTCTTCACCGCTGCCAAGGTCCACGGGGCCGCGGGCTTCTACCAGAACGCCGACCATCCCATGGACAAGAGGAAGAACGCCGCCCGGGAAGAGGCGCGCTATCTCCACCCCGTGGTTCGCACGCACCCCGACACGGGTCGCAAGGCGCTCTTTCTCGACCTGCCCCACGTCGAGCGGATCGAGAAGATGCGCGTGCACGAGAGCGAGCCGTTGATGAACTTCCTGGCCCAGCATGCGACCCAGCCCCAGTTCACGACGCGCTTCACCTGGAAGGCGGGCTCCCTGGCGGTCTGGGACAACCGCTGCGTGCAGCACTACGCGCTCAACGACTATCCCGGCGAGCGCCGCGAGATGAACCGCGTCACGGTGGCGGGAGACGTTCCGGTCTAGTGTCTGGCTCGCGGGCTGGCGCCTTCCCGCCTGTCGAGGTCGCGAGGCGCGCTGCGTGGCGCTGACGATCTACGGATCCGCGAGCTCGCGGTCCCTGCGCGTCCTGTGGATGGCGACCGAGCTCGGTCTGGACTTCGAGCACGTTCCCTACGAGTTCGACGATCCCGCGCTCGGGCAGCCGGCCTTCCGGGCCTTGAATCCGGCGGGGACGATTCCGACGATCGTCGACGACGGCTTCGCGCTGTCCGAATCACTGGCCATCAACCTCTATCTGGCCAGGCACTACGGTCGGGAGGGTCCGGAGCCCTTGTACCCGGACTCGCCGCAGCACGAGGCCGAGCTGCTCCGCTGGAGCTTGTGGGCCCAGGGGCATCTGGAGCCGTGGGTGCAGGGAGACGCGCTCCTCGCGGAGCTGATCGAAGCCATCGGCGCCCACGCGGACGCCATGATCGACCGGTCGCTGTCGCTCCTGGACCGGGTGCTCTCGGAGCGCGCGTGGCTCGTGGGGGATGCGTTCAGCGTCGGGGACTTGAACGTCGCGGCGGTGTTGTCCCCGTCACGCTCGGGTCGGCTGGACTGGAGCGACCATCCCGCGGCAGAGAGGTGGCTGGCAGCCTGTTATGCGCGCCCGGCCTGCCGTGCGGCACGCGAGCGCTTCCCGCCCACGCGCCGGTCGCGGGCGCGAGGCTGAAGCCGTCAGTCGTACGATTCGGCCGTACGACTCGGCCGTACTACTCGGCGTAGCCCAGTGCCTCCAACGCCCGGCGCTCGTCGGGCGTGAGCTCGACCCGCGGATCCGAGCGCGTGCCCGTGGACTCCCGCCAGGCGTCCAGCTCCGCGCGCAGTCGCTGGACCCGCTCGGGGTGGTAGCGCCCGATCTCGACTCTCTCGAGCGGGTCGACGGACAGGTTGAAGAGCTGCACCTGGCCCTCTTCCTCGCCCGCGATCAGCTTGTAGTCGCCGCGTCGGATCGCCCACTGCTCGCCCGAGACCAGAACCCCGCCGACCTGCTGGGGCGGGTCGTAGCGCCTTCGATGCATGAAGATGGCCGGCTCCGGCTCGTAGCTCGGTTCGCCGCGAAGCAGTCCCGCGAGGGAGCGGCCCGAGTAGTCGCGCGGGTGGGGGAGCTCCAGCAGGTCGAGCAGGGTGGGCGTCATGTCGACCAGCGACACCGCCTCGTGGACGACCGTGCCGCTCGGCAACACGCCCGGCCATCGGAAGACGAGCGGCACGTGCATCGCCTCCTCGTAGAGATGGATGCCGTGCTCGAGGTGACCGTGCTGCATCAGCCCCTCGCCGTGGTCGGCCGTGACCACCACCAGGGTCCCTTCTTCGAGGCCCGCGTTCGCGAGATGATCGAGGAGCCTGCCGAGCGCCCGGTCGACGTAGAAGATCTCCTGGTCGTAGAGGGCGATCGTCTCGGCCAGCCGATCCCGACTCTCCGGCAGGAAGCGGCTCCGCAGCTCCGGTGGCGCGAGGTAGGGGCCGTGGGGATCGAAGTAGTGGACGAAGAGGAAGAAGGGCGCGGACCGTGCCCAGCCCTCGTCCAGCCACTGGATCGCCTCGTCGGTGGTCCGCTCCCCCCGTTGATCGAAGGCGCCTCCGACCTCGCGCTCGTTCCAGCTGTCGAGCACGACCGTGGCATCGGACTCCTCGAAATCGTCGACGTAGTCCTGGAAGCCCTGGGCATAGCCCCAGGTGGTGGCGAGGGGAAACGAGCTCACCACCGCCGCCGTCTGGTAGCCGCTCGCCCCCAGGATCTCGGCGAGGGTCTCGTGCTCGTCGGCGAGCCGCATGCCGTTCCACAGCACGCCGTGCTCCGCGGGGTAGAGGCCGGTCAGCATCGACGCATGGGAGGGCCCGGTCGTGGGCATCGTCGCGTAGGCGCGCTCGAAGCGGACCCCTCCCGCCGCGAAGGCGGCGAGGCGGGGCGTGGTGTCGTGGCGGTAGCCGTGGAGTCCGGTGTGGTCCGCCCGCAAGGTGTCGATGCTGACGAAGAGCAGGTTCGGACCGGGGAGGGGAGGCTCCTCGGGGACGGTCTCCCCCGAGCACCCGACGAACGCGCCCGCGAGAAGTAGCGCGGCGGTGGCGCCCACCGCGACCCGCTCCCACGGTCGGAGCGCCGCCCCCTCTCGGGCGTGGTGCGCGGGCTTCACTCGCAGACCACGTAGTGCTCGACGGTGGGAAACGGGTCGTAGAAGTGGTGCAGGAGCTCACGCCAGCGCTCGTAGTCGGGTGAGCCCCGGAAGCCTTCGGTGTGCGACTCGAGATCGTCCCACCAGACCAGCAGGAGGTAGCGGTGGTCGTCCTCCAGGCAGTGGCGGAGCTCGTGGCGCTGATAGCCGGGGCTCGCTGCCAGGATCTCCTGGGCGCCGCCGAAGGCGGCTTCGAAGGCCGGGCCCTGGCCCGGGCGGAGATTCAGGATGGCGACCTCGAGGACCATGCCCGCGAGGGTAGCCGCTAAGCTCGCGCGTCATGAAGCTCTATCACGCTCCGATGACCCGCTCGACGCGCATCCGGTGGCTGCTCGAGGAGCTCGAGCTTCCCTACGAGCTCGAGACCCTGGCCTTCGAGCCTCCCAGCGGCGGCTTCTACAGTCAGAAGACTCCGATGGGGAAGTTCCCGGTCCTCGAGGACGAAGGTCGGGTCATCTGTGAGTCCGGTGCCATCCTCGAGTACGTCGTCGAACGCTACGGTGCGGGACGGCTCGCGCCGGAGATCGGATCGCCCCTGCGCGGAAGCTACCTGCAGTGGATCCACTTCGCCGAGGGCACCGCCTATCCGCCCATCGGCACGATCGTCTTCCACACCTTCTATCGCAAGGACGCGGCCGAGATCCCGGCCGTGATCGCCGACGCACGCGACCGGGCCGGGTCCGCTCTCGACTTCCTGCAGCGCGAGATGGGAAGTCCCTGGGTGCTGGGGGCGGAGTTCAGCGCGGCCGACGTCATGCTCGGGTACACCCTGGTGATCGCTCGCTTCGTCCAGGTGCTGGGCGATTACGAAAAGCTGCAGGCCTACCTCGCCAGGCTCGAGGAGAGACCGGCCTTCGCGCGGGCGGCGGCGTGACGCCGTCGCGCGTCGGAAGCCCGGGACCTTCGCGGCTCTCGCCATGAGCACCTCCACCATCGCTCCCCAGCGCGACCTCTTCTCGGTTCCGGAGGCGGTCTGCTACCTCAACTGCGCCTACATGAGCCCGCAGCTTCGCGCCGCGACCGAGGCGGGTCGGGAGGCCGCAGCCCTCAAGTCGCAGCCCTGGCAGCTGCGGCCGGAGCACTGGTTCGGGCAGGTCGAGGAGGCCCGTGCCTGCTTCGCCGCCGTGATGGGGTGTACCGCGGACGACGTCGCCCTGGTGCCTTCGGCCAGCTACGGGATCGCGACCGCGGTTCGCAACACCCGGATCGACGCGGGTCAGACCCTCGTGCTGCTCGACGAGCAGTTTCCGTCCTGCGTCTACCCCTGGCGGCGTCTGGCCGCGGAAACCGGCGCCCGGGTCGTCACGGTCCCCCGGCCGGGGGACGACGACTGGACGGCGGCGATCCTGGAGTCCATCGAGTCGCACACGGGGCTCGTCGCCGTTCCCGGCTTCCACTGGGCGGAGGGGGGTCGCATCGATCTGGCCGCGGTGGGCGAAGCGGCGCGCCGGGTGGGTGCGAGATTCGTCGTGGATCTCTCGCAGTCGGCGGGTGCGTGTCCGATCGATCTGGCCGCGGTGGACCCGGACTGGCTGTGCGCGCCGGCCTACAAGTGGCTGTTGGGTCCCTACTCGACGGGCTTCCTCTACGTCGCGCCCCGCAATCACGACGGCATCCCCCTGGAGGAGAACTGGATCGCGCGCCGGGGCAGCGAGGACTTCAGCCGCCTGGTCGACTATCAGGACGAGTACCGGGAAGGAGCCCGTCGCTACGACATGGGGCAACGCAGCAACTTCGTGCTCCTCCCCATGGTCCTCGCTGGCCTCGAGCAGCTGCTCGCCTGGGAGGTGCCCCGCATCGCCGAGAGCCTGGGCGTCCTGACCGCCCGGCTCGAGGAGATCGCGGCCGGCCACGGCTTCCGCGCGCTGCCCGAAGCGCTTCGGGCGCCCCACATCCTCGGGCTCAAGCGGGAGGGGGGTCTCCCCGCCGACCTGCTCGCGCGGCTGCGCGAGCACGACGTCTACATGGGAATCCGCGGCGACGCGCTGCGCGTCTCTCCCCACCTGCACGTCACCGACGCCGATCTGGAGCGCTTCCGCGCCGCGCTGGCTTCGATCTTCTAGCCCGAAGCTCTGCGCTCTCTGCGGCATCGGCCCCCTGCTAGTCTCGGGCCCGCCGCCATGACGCCCGCCGCACGACGTCTCGCCCGCCGGGCCTCCGGCCTGCTGATCTCGCTGCCGCTCGTGCTCGTGGCGGGTGCCGCCTCGGCGCAGCTCGGTCCCGCCTTCGCCGGCCGCATGGCCGAAGCCGACAACGCCTCCACGGTGAACAGCAACCCGGCCGCGATGACCCGGCTCGATCACCTGCAGGTGTCCTTCGACACCCTCGTCGCCCTCACCGACAACGAGTTCGAGGTCGACGACCGGACCACGGTCTCGGGCGGCGATCCGGAGAACGACCTCGACTACGCGGGGCTGCCCCTGTTCTCGATCCACGCGCCCCTCACCGAGCGTTTCCATCTGGGCTTCGGGGTGAGCGTGCCGGCCGGACTCGGCACCGACTACGGGGATGACTGGGCGGGCCGCTATCAGGCCCAGGAGTCCACTCTCGCCTTCATCTCGATCCAGCCCGCGGTCGCGGCTCGCGTGACCGACTGGCTCTCGCTCGGCGTGGGGGCAGCCATCATGTACGTGCGGGCCGAATCGAAGTCCGCCCTGCAGAATCCCGGCCCGAACGCGCCCGACGGGCGCCTCAAGACGGACTTCGACGGGGTGCAGGTCGGGGCCGTGCTCTCGGCGCTCGTCGAGCCCTGGCCCGGTGGTCGGATCGGCGCGTCCTGGCGCAACGAGATCGAGCCGAGGCTGTCGGGTCGCCCCAAGTTCCGCGGGCTCTCGCCTGCCCTCGAGGCGCAGCTGGAGGCCCTCGGTCTCCTGAACCAGAACATCAAGCTCGACATCCGGGTGCCGCAGGCCGTTCAGGTGGGCTTCTACGAGGAGCTCGGGGAGCGCTTCGCGGTGATGGGCGACTTCGCCTGGGTGGACTGGAGTCGCTTCGGCAAGGTCGACGTGCGCTTCGCGGGCAACACCCTGACCGCCAAGACCACCTTCCAGGACATCTACGTCGGCTCGATCGGTGCCGCGTACCGCTTCGACGAGGACTGGCGGGGCCGCCTCGGCTTCACCTACGTGTCGTCCGGAGTGAAGAACCGCGATCGAAGCCTGGCTCTCCCCATGGACGAGTCCTGGGTGGCCGGTGCGGGTCTGATGCGCCGCTTCGGTCCCGCACTCGAGCTGCATGCGAACTTCATGGCGGTCTTCGGCGGCTCGGGCAAGGTCGACAACACGGGCCTGGCCGGGCGCGTGGCCGGGGAGTTCGAGCGGCGGCAGACCTTC
>JANQSB010000216.1 GCA_028284295.1 Myxococcota bacterium
CGAGCATCAGCCCCCGCTGCCCCCGCTTCCGGCGCGCATCCTGGTGACCCGCGAGGGACGCTCTGCCGTTCCGTTCTCGAAGGGAACGCTCTCCCAGTCCCTGCTGGCGGCCGCCATCGATCCCAACGACGCGTTCGACGTGGCGGAGCAGATCCAGCAGGACCTGCTTCTCCAGGGGCTCCGTGCCGTCGAGCGGCGAGAGCTGCGCGAGCTCGCGTTCGACGCGCTGCTCGAGCGCTTCGGGAGACAGACGGCAGACCGCTATCTGGTGTGGCGCTCCCACCAGGAGCCCGAGAAGCCCGTGATCCTGCTGCTCGGTGGGACCACGGGATGCGGCAAGACCACCCTGGCACTCGAGGTCGCCCAGCGCCTGGGCATCAGCCGGGTCGCGTCGACCGACTCCATTCGTCAGATCCTCCGGATCACCCTGACCCGGGAGCTGGTGCCGGCCCTGCACGCCTCGTCCTTCGATGCGGATCTCAACACCGTGCAGGTCGGGGACGAGGATCCGGTGCTCGCGGGATTCCACGCCCAGGCCTCGGTCGTCTCGGTCGGGATCCGCGCGATGATCGACCGGGCCATCGAGGAGAACGCCAGCCTGATCCTGGACGGCGTGAGCCTGGTTCCCGGCCTGATCGATCCGGCGGCGTACCGGGACGTCGCGCACGTGATCTTCCTGGTGGTGGCCCGCCTGGACGAGGACGCCTTCCGCAGCCACTTCATCTCGCGCCAGGAGCGTCAGAAGCGGCGCAACGCGCGCCGCTACGTGGAGAACCTGGACGCGATCCTCAAGATCCAGGAGGAGTTCCTGGATCTGGCCGACCGCTTCGACGTGCCCATCGTGGACAACGCCACGCTCGAAGGGTCGGTCCTGCTGGTGATCCGGCACGTCATCGAGAGCCTGCGCCGCGAGGCCTCGCTGCCGCGGTCCGCTCCGTCCTGACCTACCCTCCCCGGAGCTGATCCGAGGAGGCTCCATGTCCACTGCTCCCCCGGCCGCGCGGACGCTGGGCGAACTGCGCGAGTCCGGCTACGTCCACCGGAGCCTGCGCGAAGAGATCCAGAGCAACCTGCGGCGGAACCTGCGCGAGGACCGTTCGCTCTTTCCCGGCATCCTGGGCTACGAGGAGAGCGTGGTTCCGGCCGTCGAGAACGCGCTCCTCTCCGGCCACGACATGATCTTCCTGGGCGAGCGCGGTCAGGCGAAGACCCGGATGATCCGCTCGCTGCTCGCCCTGCTGGAGGAGTGGGTCCCGGTGGTGGCGGGAAGCGAGATCCACGACGACCCGTTGGCGCCGGTCTCCGCCCATGCGCGCGAGCAGGTGGCGGAGAAGGGCGACGCCACGGGGATCTCCTGGCTGCACCGCGACGACCGCTACGTGGAGAAGCTCGCCACCCCGGACGTCTCGATCGGTGACCTGATCGGCGACGTCGACCCCATCAAGGTGGCCGAAGGGCGCCATCTCTCGGACGAGTACACGATCCACTTCGGGCTTCTGCCGCGGAGCAACCGCTGCATCTTCTGCATCAACGAGCTTCCGGACCTGACGGAGAAGGTGCAGGTGGGGCTCTTCAACGTGATGGAAGAGCGCGACGTGCAGGTCAAGGGCTACCGGGTTCGCCTGCCCGTGGACGTGCTGGTCGTGGCGAGTGCCAACCCCGAGGACTACACCAGCCGCGGCCGCATCATCACGCCTCTCAAGGACCGCTACGCGGCGCAGATCCGCACCCACTATCCCGAGGACCGCGGGACCGAGATCGAGGTCATGAGGCAGGAGGCGGTCCTGGCGGAGGCGGACGGCGTCTCGCTCTTCGTGCCGGACTTCATGGAGGAGATCGTCGGCGAGATCACCTTCCAGGCCCGCAGCAGCCCGGACGTCAGCCAGAGCTCGGGGGTGAGCGTGCGCATGAGCATCGCGAACTACGAGACCCTGGCCGCGAGTGCGGTGCGCCGGGCGCTCAAGAACGGAGAGGACGAGGCCGTCCCGCGCATCTGCGACCTCGACGCCCTCCACGCATCGACCACCGGCAAGATCGAGCTCGAGTACGCGGGCGTCGAGAAGACCGAGGGCGAGCTGCTCGAAGGCATGAGCCGTCGGGCCGCCCACGTGGTCTTCGACGAGATGCTCGCCGACGTGGACCTCGACAGCGTCGTGAAGGCCTTCGACGAGGGCTGGCAGGTCGAGGTGTCGGCGGACATGCGGGCCGCCGACTACCTGGTCGGTCTGGACGAGATCGACGGCCTGCGCGCGGCGGCGGAACGCGTGGCCGGCGGAGACTCCCCGGGCCGGATGGCCGCGGCCATCGAGTTCATCCTGGAAGGGCTGCACCTGCGCAACCGGCTGAACAAGTCGGGCCAGGCGGGCCGGATCCGCTTCGGGCCCGCCGCCGGCTCCGCGCCGGGGCTCGCCGAGGACTGACTGGCCGGTGAAGGCCTACCGGTACAGCCGTTGGGACGGCACCCAGTCCGAGTTCAGCATGGACGTCCAGAGCGCCCTCGAGCAGCTCTCCGAGCTCATGATGGAGGGGCTCGACGCCCGCGAGGCCCTGGAGTGGATGCGCGAGTACGGCTTTCCCATGGCCGGCATGAACATGCGGGTGATGGGACGCGAGGAGCTGGTGCGCGAGCTGCGGCAGCAGGTCGACTCGCTCTACCAGCAGTACGACATGGACTCGGCGACCGACGCGTTGGCCGACCGTCTCGAGGACATCCTGGACCGCGAGCAGGGGGCCCTGGAACAGAGCCACGGCTTCGAGTCGGCGCGCATGAACGACTTCCTCGAGCGGCGGCACGGCGACGACCCCCGGCTCGCGGATCGGATCGAGCGGCTGCGGGACCACGTCTTCGAGGACGAGCAGGCCGGCGAGGAGTTCCGCGAGCTGCTCGAGGAGCAGGACCGTCTGCGGCAGCTCGAGGACTTCCTCGAGCAGCGCGGCGATCGTTTCCAGGGCAGCGAGTCGGCGGACTACGAGACCGCCCAGGAGCTGCGCGAGCGCATCGAGGCCCTCGAGCAGATGGCTCGCGACCTGCAGCAGGGCAACTTCGAGGGGATCTCGCCCGAGCAGCTGCAGGAGCTGCTCGGCGATCCGGCCGCGCAGTCCTTCGTGCTCCTGCGCGATCTCGAGTCCGAGCTCGAGAACGCCGGCTACCTGCGCGGCGGAGGCGACGCCGAGCTCACCCCGCGCGCGATCCGCGCCATCGGCGCCAATGCGCTCGCCGACGTCTACACCGCTCTGCGCAAGGGGCTGCAGGGTCAGCACGAGACCCAGAGCCGGGGGGTCGGCCTGCCGCGTCCCGACGAGACCCGGCCCTGGCAGTTCGGCGACGATCTCGATCTGGACATCGTCCGCACCGTCATGAACGGCGTGAGTCGGCGCGTCAGCGAAGGTGGCGCCTTCGGAAGCGGACCCGTGCGGCTCGCGGTCGACGACTTCGAAGTCCGCGAGATGGACTACACGACCCAGACGACGACGATCCTGCTCCTGGACATGAGCTGGTCGATGTCGTGGGCGGGGCGCTTCCCGGCCGCCAAGCGGGTGGCCCTCGCGATGGATCAGCTGATCCGCTCGAGCTTCCCGCGCGACCACTTCGGTGTGGTCGGCTTCTCCACCCAGGCCCGGGAGATCTCCATCCGCGAGCTGCCCGAGGTGAGCTGGGACGTATCGGATCCGTTCACGAACCTGCAGGACGGGCTGCGCATCGCCGAGCGCATGATCCGGGAGTTTCCGTGCTCGTCTCCCCAGATCATCGTGATCACCGACGGCCAGCCGACCGCCTACTTCGAACCGGGTCCGGCGGGCGAGCAGCTGCGGGTCGAGTGGCCCTCCGGCTTCGGTGGAATCTCCCCGCACGCCGTGGCGCAGACCCTCAAGCAGGTCCGTCGCGTCACGAAGCAGGGGATCACCATCAACACCTTCATGCTCGACGATGCGCCGGAGCTGCTGGGCTTCGTCGAGCAGATGACCCAGATCAACCAGGGGCGGGCCTTCTACACCAGCCCGAGCCAGCTGGGCTCGTTCCTGATGGTCGACTACATCGCCCACAAGAAGCTGCGTCGTCGGTGATCGCGTGAGCCGCGCGCTGGGAGTGCCCTCGCGGCTCGCCGCGAATCTCGTGCGCGCCGCGCGGCGCGCGCCGCGCTCGCTCGAGCGCGCGGCCCGCACGCAGGCGCTGTGGCTAAGACGGATCGGAGCC
>JANQSB010000219.1 GCA_028284295.1 Myxococcota bacterium
TCCCCGCCCTCGCGGCCTGGGTCGAGTCCCTGGGCTTCTGGGGACCGCTGGCGTTCATCGCCAGCTATGCGATCGCGGTCGTCGCCTTCGTCCCGGGAGCCCTGCTCACCCTGGCGGGCGGCGCCATCTTCGACGTCTTCTGGGGCACTCTCTATGTGTTCGCGGCGGCGGTGATCGGGTCGACCGGCGCCTTCCTGATCGCGCGCTACGCGGCGCGTGCCGCCGTCGAGCGCCGGATCGCCGGGAATCCCCGCTTCGCCGCACTCGACCGGGCCATCGGCGAGCAGGGGCTGAAGATCATGTTCCTGCTGCGGCTGTCGCCGGCGTTCCCGTTCAGCTTCATGAACTACGCCATCGGACTCACCCGCATCTCGTTGCGCGACTACCTGCTGGCCTCGTTCGGGATGCTCCCGGGCACCGTCCTCTACGTGTACTCCGGCAAGGTCATCGGCGATGTGGCCGCCCTGGCCGGCGGGGCCGCACCCGAGCGCGGGCCTGGCTACTACGCGGTGGTCTTCCTGGGCCTCGCGGCCACCGTCGCCGTCACCCTCGTGGTCACCCGCATCGCCCGTCGGGCGCTTCGCGAGGCCGCCGACCTGGACGCGCCCGACCTGGCAGCGACCGGGCTGGAAGCCCCCGAGCCTCAGGAGGACGGCGCTCGATGACTCTCGCCGGCAATCGCTGGGACGATGCCCTGACGGACAACGTCCATCCCTCCGACTGGAGGAACCCGTCGCCACAGGCGCTCTACGACCTCGTGGTGATCGGCGGGGGCACCGCCGGGTTGATCTCGGCCTCCGGGGCCGCGGGACTCGGGGCGCGGGTCGCGCTCGTCGAACGCCAGCACATGGGCGGCGACTGCCTGAACGTCGGCTGCGTCCCCTCGAAGGCCCTGCTGCGTTCGGGCCACCTGGCGGCCGAGCTGCGCGACGCCGAGCGCTTCGGGGTGAGCGGGACCGGCGAGGCGCAGGTGGACTTCGGTGCGGTCATGGAGCGCATGCGAAAGGTGCGCGCGCGCATCAGCCCGGTCGATTCGGTGAAGCGCTACCAGGAGGAGCTGTCGGTCGACGTCTTCCTCGGCGACGCGCGCTTCGCGGGAGAACGGGAGGTCGTCGTCGGCGACGACCGGCTGCGCTTCAAGAAGGCGATCATCGCCACCGGTGGGCGCCCCTTCCAGCCGCCGATCGACGGGCTGGCAGACGCCGGCTACCTGACCAACGAGACGATCTTCGACCTCACGGAGCGACCGCGGCACCTGCTGGTGATCGGCGGCGGCCCGATCGGCTGCGAGCTCTCCCAGGCCTTCCGTCGCTTCGGGTCCCGGGTGACCCTGGTCGAGCAGGGCCCGCAGTTCCTGGCCCGCGAGGACCCCGATGCGGCCGCCGTCCTGCAACGCGCCCTCGAGTACGACGGCGTCGACCTGCGCCTGGGGACCGCGGTCACCAAGGTCCAGCGCCAGGCGGACGACATCGTCGGTGTGACCCTCGAGCGCGACGGCGAAGCCGAGACCCTGACCGTCGACACCCTCCTCGTGGCGGTAGGCCGCGTCCCCAACGTGGAGGGGCTCGGACTCGAAGCGGCCGGGGTCGAGTTCGACACCCGGCGGGGAGTCCTCGTCGACGACGGGCTGCGCACCACCAACAAGCGCATCTTCGCAGCCGGTGACGTCTGCATGGAGCATCGTTTCACCCACGCGGCCGACTACGCGGCGCGCATCGCCATCCAGAACGCGCTCTTCTTCGGCCGCAAGAAGCTGTCGCAGCTGAACATCCCCTGGTGCACCTATACCTCGCCCGAGATCGCACACGTGGGGCTCTACGAGCGGGACGCCCAGGCGCAGGGCACCCCGCTCGACACCTGGACGCGCGAGCTCGCCGAGGTGGACCGCGCGATCGCCGAGGGCGACGACGAGGGCTTCGTCAAGATCCACACCCGCAAGGGCAGCGACAAGATCCTCGGCGCCACCATCGTGGCGCGGAACGCCGGCGACCTGATCAGCGAGATCAGCGTCGCCATGGCGGCCGGCATGGGGCTGGGCGGCCTCTCCAACGTCATCCACCCCTATCCCACCCAGGCGGACGCGATCCGCCAGACCGGCGGCGCCTACATGCGCACCCGCCTCACTCCTTTCGCGGCACGCGTGCTCGGTCTCCTCCTGCGCCTCCAGCGCTGAACCGGGATCAGCCGGGCAGAGACGCAGCCACCCGGCAACTCGCGCGCAGATCGACGGGGCTCCTGGCCTAACGCCGCTCAGCGCCGCTCGTCGTCCCGCCGATACGGGTTCGTGCTCTACGACCTCGGTCTCATCACGAGCGTGGCGATCGGTGGCTGGCTGGCGCTCGAGCTCGCCATGGCGGAGAGCTGGCAGCGGCGCTCCCTCTCCATCGGCGTGATGGGCGCCATGGGTGCCGTGTGGTCGGGCTGCGAGCTGATGCTTCGGGTGGCCGAGGAGCCCTGGGAGTTCGCGCTGCTGCGCCGCGCGCTCTACTTCGCGGTCGCCGGCGGCACCTTCGCGTGGTACTGGGCGGCGGTCGAGGCCGACGAGCCGCGCTGGTTCCGCAAGCGAAGACTCTTCGTGGTCCTGCCCCTGCTGCCGCTCGTCTTCACCTGGTCCTGCCTGTGGTTCGCGCCGGACGGCACGGTGATCTCGCTCTACTCGCGCGAGCCGAAGCACGGACCCCTGTGGATCGTCGCGGCGGTCACCAGCTGGGCCCTGATCGGAGCAGGACTCTTCCATTTCGGACGCGCGATGCTGCGCATGCGGCGTCGCAGCCTGTTGCGGGCCCAGGCGCTGGCCCTGGCGGTCACCCTGCCCCTGGCGTTGAACATCGCCTACGCGCTGGGCTTCGTGTCGGTCGACCCCGCCCCCTGCCTGCTCGGACCGGCGGGGCTCCTCATCCGGGTCGCGCTGATCGACGTCGGACTCTCCACCTTCCTGCCCCTGGCTCGCAGCGACATCCTCGAGCAGCTCGAGGTCGGCGTGGTGGTCGCCGGCATCGATGGGCGGGTGCTCGACGCCAACCGATCCGCCGCTCGACTGCTGGGCACGGCGGATCCGTGCGGACAGGGCCTCGACGATCTCACCCGCGATCTGGAGCACGGAATCGACGTCCTTCGCTTCCCGCTGGAGAGCCATCACGGCGAGCCGGGTACCGCCGCCGTCCTGACGGACCGGCGCAAGGCCGCGGTTGCCGAGCAGCGTCTCCAGCTCGCG
>JANQSB010000229.1 GCA_028284295.1 Myxococcota bacterium
ATGTCCCGGGCCTCGTCCGCGTCCCACAGGGTCGGCACGAAGTCGGCGCGCTCCTCGTCGATGGACACGGCGTGCCGCGCCACCCGCACGTTGCTGCCCAGTACGGGGTCGAAGAAGAGATCGCGCTCGTCCACGAAGGCCAGTACCCGGGTCGGCACGCCGAGCGCGCCGACCGTGTCCCAGACGCCGACGAAGTCGACGACGCCCCGGCGCCCCCGGACCGCGTACTTGCGACGCCACTCGCGGGCCTGCGGCGAGCCCGGCGCCGCCGACTTCTTCTTGTAGAAGTCGAAGGCTTCGGGGATCCGCGCTGCCTCCGTGCGCGCGAGGATCCCACACTGGTTCAACATCCCGGCGAGACATCGGATCGTATAGGCACCGCGACTGAATCCGAAGAGGAAGAGCGCATCGCCGGGGTCGTAGTTCTGCACGATGAAGCGGTAGGCGTCCTGGACGTTCTTCGACATGCCCAGGCCGGCGGTGCCGCCGCGCAGCTTCTCGTAGTAGGTGCCGACTCCCCAGTCGTAGAAGACCAGCTGCTTGACGCCGTCCGCGGCCTCCGGCTCGACCGCCCGCGCGACACGCAGGACGTTGGTGGCGTCCTCGTCTTCGGGGTCGTTCCAGGTGCCGTCGGCGCAGATGACGATTCGCTTCGGGCCGGGCGGGGACATGTGGAGCGGGCTCCTGCGACGAACGAGGTCGCGGGTCCCGAATCTACCACGGCCGCTCCTCGAGCAGCACGAAGAGCACGTCCTCGGGATCGCCGTTCCGGATCGCTTCGCGGAGGTCGGCCAGGCACATGGCCAGCTCGAAGGAGTCCGCATCGAGGCTGGTCTCGTCGTGCTTCTGCCAGCGCTCCGCGGTGTCGTCGATCTCGGCGTCGCCGAGGGCGGCGATGCGCTGGGAGAGCTCGGCCCCCATCTGCCAGACCGGGAAGGAGCGACAGGTCGCGTCCCGGAGCGGGCGGGCCCGACCGGACGCGCCCAGCAGGTTCGCCAGACCGGCGAGCGGCGAGGGGTCCTCGATCCGCAGGGGCTCGGCGGCGGCCGCCACGGGCAGGTCGTGACTCGAAGAGACGTCACGAGCCGCCTCGGGGCGTGCGAGAAAGAACCAGGCGTCCATTCAGGCCCTATCGGCAGCACCCGCAGGATCTTCAACCCGGCAGGGGATTCCCGGCGAGATCGGGCCACTTTTCGCATCATGGGACGCCGTGACCGAGATCTACGTCGACGCCGATGCCTGCCCGGTCAAGGACGAGGTGTACGACGTGGCCGCGCGCCTGGGGCTGGCCGTCGTGGTCGTCGCCAACCAGCGGCTGAAGGTCCCGCGAGAAGGCGCCGTGGAGATGATCGTCGTCGGGGGTGGACCCGACGCCGCCGATGACTGGATCGCGGAGGAGATCCGTCGCGCGGACATCGTCGTCACCGCCGACATCCCGCTCGCCGCACGCTGCCTGGAGAAGGGTGCGAGCGCCCTCGGAACCAACGGTCGGGAGTTCACCTCCGACTCCATCGGCGGCGCCCTCGCGACCCGTGAAATCAAGAGTCAGCTTCGGGAGGCGGGCAGCGCCACCGGCGGTCCCCCGCCCCTGTCGGCCCGGGACCGATCCCGCTTCGCGAACGAGCTCGACCGGATCGCCCGCCGGGCGCTGCGCGAGAGCTGATCCCGAAGACCCGAACCCCGTCTCCACGGAGGTCCCCATGAGCAGATCCCTCGACGTCGTCCGCCCCCAGGAGGTCGGACTCGACCCCGATCGGCTGGCCCGCATCGACCAGCATCTGAAGCGCCGCTATCTCGATCCGGGGAAGATCGCGGGCGCGCTCACCCTGGTCGCACGACGCGACCGGGTCGCCTGGCTGTCGCCGGTCGGGAAGATGGATCTCGAGCGCGACAAGCCGATGTCCGAGGACACGATCTTCCGCATCTACTCGATGACGAAGCCCGTCACCTCGGTGGCCCTGATGACGCTGTACGAGGAGGGGTGCTTCCAGCTCGACGATCCCGTCTACAAGCACATCCCCGAGTGGCGCGAGCTAGGCGTCTACCAGGCGGGCAACTTCCCGAGCTTCGCGACCCGACCCTGCGAACGTCCCATGACCATTCACGACCTGTTCACCCACATGTCCGGCCTCACCTACGGCTTCATGGAGCGCACCAACGTCGACCGCGCCTACCGCCGGCTGAAGCTCGGCCGCGAGGGATCGAAGGACCTGCGCGAGATGATCGAGCAGCTCGCGACCCTGCCGCTCGAGTTCTCTCCGGGGACCGCCTGGAACTACTCGGTATCGACCGACGTCCTCGGCTACCTGGTGGAGCACTTCTCCGGCGTGTCCTTCGACGAGTTCCTCCGCACGCGCATCTTCGAGCCCTTGGGGATGGTCGACACGGGCTTCACCGTGCCGGACGGGAAGCAGGACCGCTTCGCGGCCTGCTATGCGCGCCGGCGCGACAAGTCGCTGATGCTGCAGGACGACCCCGCTTCGAGTCCCTACTGCCAGCCCACCACCTTCTTCTCGGGCGGCGGCGGGCTCGTCTCGACGGCCGCCGACTACCTGCGCTTCTGCCGCATGCTGCTCGCGGGCGGCGAGCTCGACGGCGCCCGCGTCCTGGGTCCCCGGACGATCGACCTGATGACCCGGAACCACCTGCCCGGCGGAGCGGACCTCACGAAGATGGCGCTCGGCTGGTTCGCCGAGACCCCGTACGCGGGGGTCGGCTTCGGGCTCGGCTTCTCGGTACAGCTCGACCCCGCGGCCTCCCATCGCGTCGGCTCCCCGGGCGAGTTCGCCTGGGGTGGCGCCGCGAGCACCGCGTTCTGGATCGACCCCAGCGAGGAGCTGATCGTCATCTTCATGACGCAGTTCATGCCGTCCCAGACCTTCGACTTCCGAGGGCAGCTGAAGACGATCGTGTATCCGTCGATCGTCGACTGAGACCGCCTCGCGCTCGGGGAGGCCGCTGTCAGGCCGGGGTGTGCGCCTCGAGAAAAGCGCGAACCCGCGAGACGGTCTCGGCGATCACCTCGTCGTCCTTCCAGCGCTCGACCAGCTCCGCCTTCGGGGCGAGCTCGGCGATCTCGCGCGAGGTCGTCTGCGGGTGGTAGAGGTCGTCGCCCATGAGCACCAGCATCGGCGTCTCGCAGGCGCGGACGAAGTCGCGATCGACGTTGAAGACGAAGTCGCCGTCGTACATGCGACTGCGGAACGCGCGCCAGTCCGCCTCGGAGGCCTCGGGATGGTCGGCGGCGATCTCCTCGGCCCAGCTGTCGAACATCTCGTAGAAGGCCTGGCGGTTCTCGTGGGCGCCGATCGGTTGCTGGAGCACCGCGCTCGCGACGCGGGACGGCGCCGCCTGCAGGACTCCCAGGCAATAGGGTCCGCCGATGCAGCCCCCGAGCAGGTGGCAGTGGTCGATTCCGAGGTGATCGAGCAGGGCCACCTGGTCGGCGGCGTAGCTGTGCCAGCCGTCGTCGCCGCTCACGGGCGCGCGACTGCGTCCCGCGTTGCGCTGGTCCATCGCGATCACGCGGTAGCGATCGGACAGGGCCTCCATGGGGTTCCAGGGCGAGTTCTTCCAGAAGCCCGCCGCCGAGCGCATGCCCCCCGGCGCGAGGAGCAGGACGGGAAAGCCCTCGCCCCGCTCGAGGTAGTGGAGTGCAACGTTACCGCGTTCGAAGATCGGCACGGACGGAGGATGCCAGAGACAGCGCGCCCGCTCACCCGCCGGGCGCGACTTCTCCCGGGAGGCCCGCCAGGCCGGACGCCAGCAGCTTCTCGATCTCCGCCACCAGCGCCGGGTCCTCCGGCTTCGTGCCCGACTCGTAGCGCGCGACCACCCGACCGGAGCGGTCCACCAGGTACTTCTGGAAGTTCCACTCGACCGGGCCACCGAGAGGCTTCGGAAGCGAGCGCAGGTAGGCATAGACCGGGTGGGCATCGTCGCCCAGGACCTTCACCTTGGAGAACATCGGGAACTCGACGCCGTAGTTCGCCTTGCAGAACGCGCCGATCTGGCGATCGCTGCCCGGCTCCTGGTTGCCGAAGTCGTTCGAAGGGAAGCCCAGCACGGCAAAGCCGCGCCCGCGGTACTTCTCGTAGAGCGCCTGCAGCCCTTCGTACTGGGGCGTGTGCCCGCAGCGGCTGGCGGTGTTGACCACCAGCAGCACCTGGCCGCGATAGATCTCGAGCGACTCGACGCCGCCGCCCAGCCGCTTGGCCTCCAGGTCGAGCAGACCCGGCTGCGGGGTGGCAGCACCCAGGGCCAGCAATCCGACCCCCACCGACAGAGCAATCCCGATTCGACGCATCCTTCTCTTCTCCTGTCTTGTCCGATGAGGGTCCGCCCTCATGCGCTCTCGCGGCGGGCCGCCAACCTCCCGAGGTGACGGCCGAACGCCCGCATCACCAGCTCGTGCCCTCGCGCCTGGGTCGCCGCATAGAGCCACCAGGGCATGCGGGGACGATAGTCGTGCACGGCCGCGATGGCCTCGCCACCCCCGGCCACGAGACGGAACTCGAGCCTTGCCACCCCCTCCGAGGGCGCCGCCAACAGGCCACCCGTCACCAGGAAGAGCGCGCGATCGGGCGAGCTGCGCTGCTCGTCGGGCATCAGGTCCAGCAGCGACTTGCGGATTCCGCGCAGATGGATCCGGGCCTGCTTGCCCTCCACGACCACGCGAAGCGCCGGCCGCAGGAAGCGGGGCAGCCATCGGAGGTACTCCTCCGCCAGCCAGCGGGCATCGCGCCCGGGCGGCACGGGCATCCGCTGGACGGAGCGCGCCACCGGCTCCACTCGCAGCCCCTCCATCCGGATCGACTCGCGCAGCGCCGTCTCGAGGGGGCGACCCTTCTGGCCCATCCGGTCCTGCAGCCAGCGATCGCGCACCACCATCTCGTGCTGGAGGCTCTCCACGAGGGGCGCGACGAGGGCGCGCGATCTCCCCGTGACGAGCGACACCCACAGCTCGGAGAGCGCGGGCGTGACGAAGGGAACCGGGATCATCGTCCGCCGCCGATCCAACACGCGAGCCGTCAGCGACATCAGCTCGCGATAGCTGAGCACGTCGGGCCCACCGACCTCGCAGACGCGTCCGGCCGTGTCGGGAGCTTCGGCACAGAAGTCCAGGATCTCGACCACGTCCGCGAGCGCGATCGGCTGGGTCTTCGATCGGGTCCAGGCGGGGCAGATCATCAGGGGTAGCCGCTTGACCAGGCGAACCAGCACCTCGAGGGAGGAGCCTCGCGCTCCCACGACGAGGCCCGCGCGAATCGAGGTGACCGGAACGCCGAAGGCGCCCAGGGCCCGCTCGACCTCGAGTCGGCTCCGCAGGTGCTGCGAGAGATTCTCGGGC
>JANQSB010000277.1 GCA_028284295.1 Myxococcota bacterium
GGCGAGCCGGACGGTGACGACGCTCTCGAGCCGGCGTCGGCGCGCGGCGTGCGGGTAGCGGCGATGGGCCTCGATCATCCGACCCACCTGATCCACGTAGCGCTCGCGTTCCTCGGGCGACGCGGATTCCGCCACGACGGCGGCTTCCGGAGAGGGGACACTGGGCTCGAGGGGGGACTCCGTGGGCGTCACGGCGGCGGTCTGCGCCGGGGCGGGCGGGGCCGGCTCCAGGGGCACCGGCTCGGGAACGACGAGCGGCTCGGGCGGCGGCGGTGGCGGAGGCTTCGGAAGCGCGGCCGGAGCGGGCTTCGGCCGGGGGCGTGGCGGCGTGGGGCTGGGCTTCTGCACGGGCGGTGGAGGCGGAGCGGCGACCGCGGGCGGGGCGGGTGCCTGTGCGATCCGCACCCGCAGCGGCTCGGCGCGGGACGCACGGGTGTCGTCGCTCACCGTCCAGTCGCGGACGAGGAGGAAGATGGCCAGGTGGAGTATCGCGGCAGCGGCCAGTGCCGCGAGCAGTCTTCGCTCCGAGGCCCGGGGCACGTCGCTATTTCGTGAGGATCAGCCGGTTGTTTCGGGTGATCCGCAGCGTATAGCGCTCGCCCTGGTGCTCGATGTGGACGAGTCCGCGCTCGCCCAGCAGCTGGCTCGCGGGCACGGTCCGAACCGCCTCGCTGACCTGGGGATTGGATCGGGTCATGGCTTCAGGCTCCGTCTGTTGTCGAATCATCGGGTGGTCTCCGCGTCGGTCCCTGCTCCTGTTCGCCTCCGGGTCGCTTGCACGAGGCCCAGCACCGCGAACGCCTCGAGGCCGATCAGGCCACAGCTCGGCGTCCCCGAGTGCTCGTTGAAGATGGTCACGTAGGCGAGCTCGTCCTGGAGGTCGATGTCTCCGTCCGCGTCGAGATCCAGCCGTGGATCGTAGGCAGGATCCCCGGTGACGCTGCCGAGGGTGTCGTTGAAGGCCATCCGGTCCTGGGCGTTGACGACTCCGTTGCCGTCCACGTCGGCGATCGCGAACGAGCAGGCGTTGCCCACGCCGTCGCTGTTGCGGTCCGCCTGGTCGGCGTTCGGGTCGTCGGGGCAGTTGTCCACGTCGTCGGGGATGCCGTCGGCATCGAAGTCGGGCTCGTCGCTGGGACCGGTCGAGACCACCAGGCTGGGCCGGAAGTTGGGGTCCACCTGCCCGGCCTCGAAGGAGTAGAGGCCGATCAGGCGCTCGGTCGGATTGGTGAGTGCGATGCCGTAGTTGGGTGAAGCACCCGTCGCCCAGTCCAGCACCAGGTCCGTGACGTCGCACCAGAGCAGCGAGAGCCCGACGATGTCGGGCTGTACGTCGAAGGCGGGTCCGAAGGCCGGCTGGTTCCCCCAGGTGACCCCGAGCTCGTCCCAGGGCTCGAGCACCTCGTGGCAGTGCATCTCGCCGGGGACCTCGTTCGACTCGCCGAAGCCGGTGAAGTCGAAGCTGTAGTAGACCCACGCATAGGCTTCGAGGACGGTCTCGTCGGGCCCGAGCAGGTCCGGCGGAAGATCGAAGCGCACGTAGGTGCGGAAGTCGTGCGTGAAGCCGCCTTCGTCGACGCCGCTGAAGATGTACTGGGTGTCGCGGAGCCCACGGGGCAGGGACGGAAGAAAGGAGTAGGGGGACGAGTCGATCCCCTCCTGGATCAGGATGTCCTCTGCAGCCGACGCGGACGCGACCGCGAGTCCCCACGCCAGGCTGAGTGCGAAGAAGGGTCTGCCTACCACCATGGAATCTCTCCTCGGAGACCGACGAAGAAGCTCGTTCCGCGAACCACGTACGAGTCCACGACGCGCTCGTTGGTGACGTTGAACACATCTGCGAACAGGGCGAGCCGGTAGGGCAGGGGCTGGCTCACGCGCAGGTCCAGGATGAAGGAATCGCTCGCCCGGCGGTTGGCCGTGAAGCCCAGCAGTCCCGTCCCGCTGGTCTCGGTGAGCGCGCCGTCGCGCCAGCGACCGCGCAGCACGAAGCGCGTCTCGAGCTTCGGGGCGTCCAGACGCAGATAGGCGTCGATGGTGTGCTTGGCCTCGTTGGGAAGCTCGTCGAGGCCCACCAGGACCGAGTCGACCACCTTCGTCTCGAGGTAGGTGTAACCGATCTGACCCAGGATCCGCGGGTGCGGGCGCAGCTCCATGCGCGCCTCGAAGCCCCGGGTCCGCACCTTGTCGAGGTTCGTCTTGCGGAAGAGCTGGGAGGTCACCAGGATGGTCTGCTCCTCGCCGCACTCGGGGAAGAAGAAGCCCGTGACCTCGCAGATCAGCGGCAGGCCCGGGCGGCCTCCCGGGTCCACGGGCGGGAGTGTCGTCTCGCCGATCGGGATCTCGCCCGCCGCCACCGACCGGATGTGGTCCTCGATCGAGTTGTAGAAGAAGGTGCCCGCCATGGAGATCCTGCGGTCCGGGGTCCACTCGAAGCCCAGGCGGTAGGAGGTGGACGACTCGGTGCGCAGGTTCTCGTTGCCGGCCAGGAAGTAGGCGCCGCCCAGCTGCGGGACCGGCGGCTGGTAGAGGTCGCGCAGGGAGGGCGCCCGGTGCCCCATGCCCCAGGATGCCCGCAGCTTCAGCTGCTCGACGGGCGTCACCAGCATGGCGATCTGGGGGACGGCCTGGGCGCTGAACTCGCTGTGGAACTCGCCGCGGATGCCCGCCTCGAAGGTGAGCCAGCGTGTCAGCTCGCTCTCGGAGATCGCGAAGAGCGAGCCGCGCTGGATCTTGTCCGTGGTGAGCGGGACGCCCACCGTGCCGCCGTCGGAAGGGTCGAAGAGCAGGGCGGACTCCTCGAGCCGGATCCGCTCGAGACGACCCTGGAAGCCCAGCGAGACGGCGTGGGTCACCGGGCCGGTCTCGAAGAAGTGGTCGAAGACCCCGTCCACCTTGAACTGGTCCTCGTCGAGCTCGAAGGATCGTCCGGACGAGGTGTCGAGCTCGTTGCGGTAGTAGAAGAGGGAGCCCTGGGCGCGACTGAGATCGCCGACCCACTCGAAGGCCTGGAATCCGCGGAAGCGATCCTCCTTGCGGAAGCTCGTGATGTCGTCGTCGAAGCGCAGCACCTCGTGCTCGCGTCGCCAGCCGCCGCGCGTGTCGGCCCGGAGTCCGTCTCCCGACTGCCAGCGCAGGTGACCGTTCGCGTCCCGGGCCACGTAGTCCGAGTCCTTGCCGGCGCGCACCAGCACCGCGCCCTTCGACTCGGGACCGTCGAAGCCGTCGATCTGCTCCTCGGTGTAGGAGACCGTGCCGCCGAGCTCCTCGTCCCCGATGCCCGCGACCGCCTGGACCTGCACGAAGCCCTGGTCGCCGGCGCCTCCCTGTCCGTCGGCACGGAATCCGTCTTCCGGCGGCGGCCGCGTGATCAGGTTGACGACCCCGCCGGCCGCCTCGCTGCCGTATCGCAGCGCCTGCGCGCCGCGCAGGATCTCGATGCGCTCGACGTTCGTGAGCGGGATGTCCCGCAGATCGCCCACGCCGCCGATCTCGCCGCTGTAGATCTGCCCGTCGACGAGCAGCAGCGTGTACTCGGGCGGCATGCCTTCGATGGAGACCGCCGCGTCCTGTCCCTGCACGCGGCGTTGGGCGCGGATGCCCGGCAGGCGCGCCACGACGTCGGCCGCGTTCCGGGCGGGCATGGCCTGGACGTCCTCGCGCGTGATGACCTCCGTCTCCACCGGGGTGTTCTGGAAGACCTCGGCGGGTGCCTGGGTGCGGGCCCGGACGACGATGTCCCGCGCGCGCGGAACGTCGTCGGTCGCTTCGTCCTCGGCCTGTCCGCGCGAAGCGGCCAGCACGGTCGAGCAGGCGGCGGCGAGCACCAGGAGGGTCAGGAGCGGCTGGAGGGGACGGGACACGGGGACGCGTGGGGACCTGCGTTTGCGCCTCCCAGGGCGCCGGAGCTTTCGGTCCCGCCCGGCGACCCGAGGGCCGGAGTGCTGGATCCGAGGTGGACTTCATCGCTGCTGAACGGGAGCTTATTGAAAATGAAGTTGACTTTCAATTTCAAGTAAGCCAGTCTCGTGGGGCTATGGCGCGCCTGGCGGAGCCGGGCAGGGCGCGAGGCAACGAGGAGCCGCGTTCCATGACCCGATTCCAGCAGGCCCCGGAGCCCGGCTTCGAGCCGACGCGCGAGAAGCAGTTCCTCCACATGCACGCCGTTCTGACGAGCGGTCTCACACCGACACAGGAGCCCTCGTGATCCGTTCCCTTCGATCGATCTCCGACTGGAAGACCCTGTTGCTGGCAGCGGTGCTGTCCGCGCTGGCCAGCGTCGCGGGTGCCGAGACGGTACGCGTGGCGACCCTTCTGCCTTTCGTGGAGGACGCCCTGGCCCGGGCACCCGGCAACGCCGTGGTCGTCGCGACCGTCCGTCGCAGCCTCCACGAGGAGCCCCGCGGCGATGTCGCCGACCTCGGCAACCCGCACTCGCCGAGCCTGGAGTCCCTGGCGGCCGCCCGCCCGACCCTGATCGTGGGCGACGCCGGGATCCACGCCCGGCTCCGGCCGCAGCTGACCCGCTTCGGGGCGGAGATCCTGCTCGTCGACACGCGCAGCGTGGACTCGACCCTCGAAGGCCTCGTCGAGGTGGGCCGTCGCACGGGTTCCGAAGCCGCAATGCAGAAGGCGGTCGACGAGACCCGCGCAGCGATCGCAGACCTGAAGCTCGCGCAGCCGGTGGACGCCCTGGTGCTCTTCGGGGCGCCCGGGACCTTCTATGCCATGACCGAGCGGACCTGGCTGGGCGACCTGGCCGCGCGGCTGGGGTATCGCAACGTCTCGCCGGCGGCGGGCGGCAGCGAGCGCTTTCCGGGGCTCGTCGCCCTGAGTGACGAGAT
>JANQSB010000317.1 GCA_028284295.1 Myxococcota bacterium
TCGCCAAGTTCGCGACCCTGCTGGTGGTCGCCGCCGCCGTGGCACCTCGCGATGGCCGACGCGACCTCAGCAACCGTCGCGCGGGCCTGGCGCTGGGGCTCTACACCATGCCGCCGGTGCTGTTGCTCCTGTTCCAGCCCGACCTCGGCAACGCCGTGCTCCTCTTCGGCCTGACCGCTCTGCTCCTCGTGGTGGCCGGGCGCCCCCTGCGCCAGCTCCTGGTTCCGGCCGGCGTCGCGTCGGCATTCGTCGCCATCTACGTGGCGACCAACGACTACGCCCGCCGTCGCGTCGACGGATTCCTCGACCCGTGGACCCAGTGGCAGGACGCCGGCTTCCAGCTCGTGCAGTCCTTCGTGGCCTTCGGTCAGGGCGGCATCAGCGGCGTCGGACTCGGAAACGGCCGCCAGAAGCTCGACTACCTGTTCGGTGCGCACACCGACTTCGTGCTCTCCCTGGTCGCCGAGGAGCTGGGCCTTCTCGGCGTGCTGGTGGTCCTGGTCGCGTTCGCCGGCCTGCTCGTGGCCGGTTGCCGCGTGGCCCTGCACGCCAGCAACCGCTTCGAGCTGCTGCTCGCCTTCGCGATGACCTCGCTGCTGACCGTCCCGGCGATCCTGAACGGCGCGGTGGTCATGGGTCTGGTTCCCACCAAGGGGCTCACCCTCCCCTTCCTCTCCTACGGCGGCACCTCGCTGGTGATGTGCTGCGTGACGCTGGGCGTCCTGCTCGGCGTCGCGCGACAACTTCCACGCGACGGACGCAGTGCGCGCGAAGCGCGCACCCACTGGCTGTAGCCGTGCGACGACGCGTCCGGCACATCCACTTCGTAGGCATCGGCGGCATCGGCATGTGCGGACTCGCGGAGCTGCTCCAAGCCCAGGGATACCGGGTCAGCGGCTCGGACCTCTCGGAGGGCGCCACCGTCGATCGCTTGCGGCGCCTGGGCATCCCGGTCGCGTCGGGGCACGACGCGGCCCAGGTCGGCGACGCGGACGTGCTCGTCTACTCGTCCGCGATCCGCGCCACCAATCCCGAGCTGCTCGAAGCCGAGCGCCGCAAGATCACCGTGATTCCACGGGCCGAGATGCTGGCGGAGATGATGCGCCTCCAGGAGGGCATCGCGGTCGCGGGCACCCACGGCAAGACGACGACGACCTCGATGATCGCCCACGTCCTCGACGTGGCCGGACTCGATCCCACGGCGGTGATCGGCGGCCGGGTCATCACGAAGGTCAGCTCGCCCGGCGACCGGCGCGGGGTGCGCCTGGGAAGCGGCGGTCTGCTGATCGCCGAAGCGGACGAGAGCGACGGCTCCTTCCTGCGCCTGGCCCCCGCCCTCGCGGTGATCACCAACATCGACCCCGAGCACCTCGATCACTACGGCAGCTTCGACGCCCTGCAGGACGCCTTCGTCGAGTTCGCCAACGGCATCCCCTTCTGGGGCCTCACCGTGCTCTGCTTCGACCATCCGGGCGTGCAGTCGATCCTGCCGCGGCTCACCCGTCGACACAGCACCTACGGGTTCAGCCATCAGGCCGATCTCGTCGCCACCGAAATCGCGGCCGACGGCTTCGGCATGAGCTTCGGGGTCCGCCGGCACGGCGAGCTGCTGGGCACCGCACACGCCCCGCTGCCGGGCGCACACAACGTCGCCAACGCCCTCGCCTGCTTCGCGATCGCCCTCGAGCTGGAGGTTCCCTTCGACACCGCGTCCGATGCCCTGGCCTCGTTCGCCGGCGTCGAGCGCCGCTTCGAGCGCAAGGGCGAGGCCGGCGGCGTCATGGTCGTCGACGACTACGGCCATCACCCGGCCGAGGTCCGCGCCACCCTCGCGGCCGCCCGCGCCGTCCATCCGGGACGGATCGTGGTCGTCTTCCAGCCCCATCGCTACACGCGCACCCGCGACTGCTTCGACGAGTTCACCACCTGCTTCAACGATGCGGACCTGCTGGTGCTCACCGAGATCTACGCGGCCGGCGAGGACAAGCTCCCGGGTGTGGACGGTGCCGCGCTCGCGGACGCCGTGCGGGCCCACGGCCACCGGGACGTCGACTTCCAGGCCGAGCTGGAGGCGGTGGTCGCGTCCCTGCAGGAGAGGGCGCGACCGGGAGATCTCGTGATCACCCTGGGCGCGGGGAACGTCTCGAGCCTGGGCCCCCGCATCCTCGCGGCGCTCGGCGGCGACTCGGAGGCAGCGTCGTGATCGACCCGGGTGCACGCCGCGCGCTGGAGAGCGCCCTGGGCGACGCCGTCGCCTTCGAAGTGCCCATGTCGCGTCACACCTCGCTGCGGATCGGCGGGCCGGCCGACGCACTGGCGACGCCGCCGAGCCGCGAGGCGCTGGTCACGCTGCTGCGGGTGTGTCGCGAGCACGGGCTGCCGCACACGGTGGTGGGACGGGGCTTCAACTGCCTGGTCGCGGACGCGGGGATCGAGGGCGTCGTCGTCAAGCTCGACGGCCTGCGGCGTCTCGAGCGGGTGGAGGCGGGGGTCTTCGCCGAGGCCGGCGTCACCCACGCCACCCTGACCCGCTTCTGCGTGGAGCGCGGCCTCTCGGGCCTGGAGTTCGGGGCCGGCATCCCCGGCGTGGTCGGAGGCTGGGTCGCGATGAACGCCGGCATCGGCACCCGCGAGGTGCGCGACGCCGTGGTCGAGATCGAGATCCTCGAGCCCGGAAGCGACGCCACCCTGCGCATGCCACGCGGCGCGCTCTGCTTCGAGTACCGCGCCCTGCGCGGCCTGGCTCCGGGAAGCATCGTGGTTGCGGCGCTCTTCGAAGTCGGGGAATCGACGCCGGAAGCCGTGCGGGCAGAGGTCGACCGCCTCCTCGCCCAGCGTGCGGACAGCCAGCCGTTGAACGTCCCCTCCTGCGGCTCGGTCTTCAAGAATCCCGAAGGCGACCACGCGGGTCGTCTCATCGACGCCGCCGGCTTGAAGGGCGAACGCGCCGGCGGCGCACAGATCTCGCCGGTTCACGCGAACTTCATCGCGAACACCGGCAACGCGACGGCGCGGGACGTGATCGAGCTCATCTCCCGCGCGCGGCACGTGGTGAAGTCGGAAACGGGCATCGAGCTCGAGACCGAGGTCCGCATCCTGGGCCGGCTCGACACCGACACCGACACCAGCACCCCAGAGGAGACCCGCTGATGGCCATCGCAACGTCCAGGACCGCAACGCACAAGGCCAGCCGCTTCGAGCGACGCAGCCTGGCGCGACAACGGCGCATCCAGCAGCGGCTCGAGCGCGGCCCCCGCCGAGGCGCCCACCGCCGGACCCTGTCCCGGCCCGCGCGGATCCTGATCTTCGTCGCGTCCCTGCTGGTGGGGCTGGGCGTCGCGCGGGTCGTCACGGCCACGGCGGTGTCCTGGTGGACCGACGAGCCGGCGACGATCGACGCCCTGGCCGTGCAGGGGACCGTGCGCCTCTCCGTCGACGAGGTGGCGCGAAGCCTCGGCGTCGAGGAGCCGCTGTCACTCCAGGACGTCGACCCGGAGTCGCTCGCAAGGCGAGCGATGGAGCACCCCTGGATCCGCGACGCGCGCGTGGCCGTGCTCCCGACCGGGACCGTCATCGTCGACGTGAGCGAGCGACGACCGCGGGCGGTCCTGCGGGACGCCGCGGACGCCCTCCACTTCGTGGACACCGAGGGCCTGGCCTTCGCGCCGGTCGTCGCGGACGACCGCGTCGGGGGGCTCTCCGCGCTGGCCACCGCGGCGGGAGAGACGCCCTCCCCCGAGCGGCTGGCCGAGGCCATCGGCCTGCTCGACCGCCTCGAGGGGCTGGCGCTGCGGGGCCTGGCGCGCCCGAAAGAGGCCCATCGCGGGCTGGAGCTGGTGCTCCCGGCCTCCGGCGAGGACGGCGAAGAGAGCGGGAGCTGGGTCCTGCGCCGCCGGGACGGCTCGGCCGCCGTCCTGTTGGGAAGCGGTGAGCTCGCGTCGCTGAACGACCGCCTCGAACGCCTCGAGCAGCTCCTGGGCGCCGGGTTGCCGGAGCTGGCCGGGGTGGACTCGATCGATCTGCGTTTCGCAGGACAGGCCGTCCTGCGCAAGCAAGGCGCCTCGCGGTGAGGCGCGAACAAGTGGCGACCGAGCGCGGATGCGCGACGTCGTCCATTGCGGGACGCCGCGGATGCGGTGTTCCGAACGGGGGGTGAGACCAGCATGACCAGAAGAGACGATCTGTTGATCGGCCTCGACATCGGGACGACGAAGATCTGCGCCGTCGTCGCCGAGCGGACAGAGAACGGTGTCGAGATCGTCGGCATCGGAACCCATCCGTCGCACGGACTTCGCAAGGGCGTGGTGGTGGACATCGACTCCACCGTCCGCTCCATCAAGCACGCCGTCGAAGAGGCGGAGATGATGGCCGACTGCGAGATCACGTCCGTGTACGCGGGCATCGCGGGAGGACACATCCGCGGCTTCAACTCGCACGGCGTCGTGGCGGTGAAGGACGGCGAGGTCAGCAACCACGACATCAAGCGCGTGATCGACGCGGCGAAGGCCGTCGCGATCCCGATGGACCGGGAGGTGATCCACGTGATCCCCCAGGAGTTCATCATCGACGAGCAGGACGGCATCCGCGAGCCCCTCGGCATGCACGGTGTCCGTCTGGAGTCGCACGTGCACATCGTGACCGCGGCCGTGACCAGCGCACAGAACATCGTGAAGTGCGCCAACCAGGCCGGACTGAACGTGCAGGACATCGTGCTCGAGCCGCTGGCTTCGGCCCAGGCGGTGCTGGGCGACGACGAGCGCGACCTCGGCGTGTGCATGATCGACATCGGCGGCGGCACGACGGACATCGCCGTCTTCGCGGAAGGCTCGATCAAGACCACGGCGGTGCTGGCGCTCGGTGGCTACCACCTGTCCAACGACATCGCCGTCGGGCTGCGCACGCCCTTCGAGGAGGCCGAGCGGATCAAGAAGAAGTTCGGCATGGCCTCGGCGCGCTACCTGTCGAGCGACGACGTCCTGACGGTGCCCAGCGTCGGTGGCCGCAAGCCGCGCGAGATCTCCCGCAAGATCCTGTGCGAGATCATCGAGCCGCGGGTCGAGGAGATCCTCAGCCTGGCGCGTCAGGAGATCGCCAAGGCGGGCCTCGAGGGCGACATCCCGTCCGGTGTGGTGCTGACCGGCGGCGCCTCGGCGCTCGACGGGATCGGCGAGCTGGCGGAGGAGATCTTCGAGTCGCCCGTGCGGCTCGGCATGCCGACCCGGGTGGGCGGTCTCCAGGACGTCGTACGCAATCCCATGTATGCGACGGGTGTGGGGCTGGTGCAGTTCGGCTTCGGCCAACGACCCGAGCCCGCGAGCCGCTTCCGGATCCGGGACGACTCGATCTTCGGTCGCGTCAAGCAGCGGATGCGAGACTGGTTCTACACGGATTTCGTGGAGTAGACGGCCGGCGAAGGCGTCGGAAAACGAACAATTTTTGAGCAATTCTGTTACGATCGAGGGCAGTCTCGCGGGATGGCCATATGAGCAAGAACCGCAGGAAGACCGGCAACAAGACAGGCGGTCGATCGGCTCGAGCCGGATCGAAGTCCGGAGCTCGAAGCACCAAGCGGCGAACCAGACGCGCGAGAGTGGCCCGGGGGGGTGAGAGAGAAATGTCGAAGCGCAGCCAGACCAGTTCCGGAAGCAGCGACGTGGACCTGCTGGAGATCGGTCCGGAGGACGAGCAGGACCTGCTCGAGTTCGAGGGATCGTCGCACCAGCGGGCGACCATCAAGGTGATCGGCGTCGGCGGGGGCGGCGGAAACGCCCTCAACACGATGATCGATTCGGGGCTGGCGGGGGTCGAGTTCATCTCGGCCAACACCGACGCCCAGGCGCTCAAGCACAGCAAGGCGCGCGTGAAGATCCAGCTGGGGGCCGAGGTGACCCGCGGCCTCGGCTGCGGCGCCAACCCGGACCGGGGTCGGGCCTCGGCGCTGGAAGCCCGCGACCGGCTGCGCGAGCAGCTGGAGGGCTCGGACATGGTGTTCGTCACCGCCGGGATGGGCGGCGGCACCGGCACCGGTGCCGCTCCGATCGTCGCCGAGGTCGCACGGGAGATCGGCGCCCTGACCGTCGGCGTGGTCACCAAGCCCTTCCTCTTCGAAGGCAAGGTGCGCACCAAGCACAGCGAGCGCGGTATCGACGAGCTGCACGAGGTCGTCGACACCCTGATCACGATCCCGAACCAGCGCCTGCTGGCGCTGGCCGGGAAGGGCACCGGCATGAAGGACGCCTTCAAGCTGGCGGACGACGTGCTGCTCAACGCGGTGCGCGGCATCTCCGACCTGATCACGGTCCACGGCCTGATCAACCTGGACTTCGCCGACGTGCGCACGGTGATGAACGAGTCGGGCGTGGCGTTGATGGGCACCGGAATCGCGACCGGCGACACCGGCGCGGTCGATGCTGCCACCGCAGCGATCTCGAGCCCGCTGCTCGAGGATCTGTCGATCGACGGTGCGCGGGGTGTCCTGATCAACGTGACCGGCGGGGCCGACATGACCCTGTTCGAGGTGAACGAGGCGTCGGTCCTGATCCAGGAGGCGGCCCACGAAGACGCCAACATCATCTTCGGCGCGGTCATCGACGAGGACCTGCCCGAAGGCGAGATGCGCGTCACCGTGATCGCCACGGGCCTCGACGACGAGCGCCGTCGCCGGGCGCCCGCTCCGGAGCGGTCCCGCGTCGAGGTGGACCACGCCCCGCGCAGCGAAGCGCGCGAGGTAGCCGTCCAGGCGGCGCCCCGAGCCGCGGAAGCGCCCCAGGCCGCCGCGCCGGCCGCTGGAGCGGGTACCGCCGCCAGCGGCCCGGAGCCGGTGCCGGTGAGCGAGGTCCCCGTCAGCGCTGCCGAGCTGGCCCAGATCGGGGCCACCAGCGACTTCGCGTCGCCGTTCGAGGACGAGCTCGACACGCCCGCCTTCCTGCGGAGGCGGATGTCGGAGAACTAGGGGCACGAGATACAAGAGCGACAACGAACGCCCGGTCGGGATCCCCGACCGGGCGTTCGTCTTTTCTCGCAAGTGGCGGCCCGGAGAAGGCCGGGTCGCCACTTGCTGAGCCGCGGGCGCCTGCCGGGCCGCTGGTCGTGGCGCTCGGAAATCTGTGGCCTCGCGGTTGACATCGGGCTTCTTGGCGGCAGTCTCGTTCGCCCTGGAGGATGCGATGTCGGGCGAGCTGATCCTGTTCGAGCGTGACGGTGACGTCGGGCTCCTGACCTTCAACCAGCCGGACCGGCTGAACGCCATGACCCAGGCCATGGGCGAGGCCTTCGCCGACCGCGTGGCATCCCTGCGAGACGACGAGAGCCTGCGCGCCCTGGTGCTGACCGGCGCCGGTCGCGCCTTCTCCGCAGGTGGCGATCTCGACATGATCGAGGGCCGGGCCGTACAGGGCCGCGAGGCGCCCGGCCTGGCGCGACGTCCGATCCGTGACGGGATGCGCTCCTTCTACAAGCTCTTCCTCTCGGTCCGGGACCTGCCCTTTCCCACCCTCGCCGCCATCAACGGGGCCGCCATCGGCGCCGGCTTCTGCGTGGCGCTCGGCTGCGACATCCGGATCGTCTCCGAGCGCGCGAAGCTGGGCCTGAACTTCACGAAGCTGGGACTGCACCCCGGCATGGGCGCCACCTGGACGGTGCCCCGGCTGGTGGGCCCGGGGCTGGCGGCCGAGCTCCTGTTCTCGAGCCGTCTGGTGGACGGCGCCGAGGCCGCCCGCATCGGGCTGGCGAACCGCGCCGTCGCGCCCGAGCGGGTCGTCCAGGACACCCGGGCCCTCGCTGGCGAGATCGCCGCCTGCGGGCCCCGTGCCAATCGCGCGGTCAAGCGCGCCCTGGCCCGGACCCTGGATGCCACCCTCGAGGACCAGCTGAGCTTCGAAGCCAGCGAGCAGGCCATCAACTTCGAGGAGGCGGACGTCCACGAGGGCATCGCGGCCGTGCGCGAGAAGCGGGAGCCGCGCTTCCAGGGCCGCTGACGGGGCTCCGGGCCCGACCCGCGCGGGATGGGCCCGAACTGTGAGATCCCGCACCGAGTGCCGGCAATCGCCGGCCGAAGCTAAAGATGCGGGCGGAACGTTCGAAGAGAAGGACAGGAGCCGTGCCGAAGGGCCTCCGGGACCGAAGGCATCGCACAGGGGGGAGAGAGTGGCCGAGTCGGTGGCAAAGGCGTTGCGCAGCAACAACCTGTGGTTGGTCGTCGCCTACGTGGGCCTCATCCTCCTGATCGCGCGCGGCTACGCCTGACCGGGCAGGCCCGACGGGCCGGCCGAACGACCGTCTCCACGCCCCTCCCGGTCCAGCCGATGGCGCGAGACCGGGGAACGGACTAGAAAGTCGCCTCCCCCAGACGAGGAGGCGAGACGTGGCGGCTGACTCCTACGAGATCCAGGGACGGACCGTCGAGCTCCCGGCCGTGGTGCGCGACGCGTCGTCCGGAAGCGTGATGTACCTGGTCGACCGCGACGCCGCCCAGGCCATCGTTCCCGATGCCTTCGAGGTGGCCGAGGCGGCACCGGGCCAGACCCAGCTCACCCTGGTCATCGTCGACTACCGGGACAACGACCTGGGCGACTACTACGAGGTCGGAATCATCTTCTTCGTGAGGCCGGCGGGAGATCCGGAAGCCGAGCTGGGCAGCTACATCCATGCCCTGCCGGTGAACCAGAGCTTCACCTGCGAGGCCGGCTGTCGGATCTGGGGCTTCCCGAAGTCGGTCGAGGAGATCGAGTTCTCGTATCGGGACGACTCGGCCACCTGCAGGCTGACCATGGCCGGGCAGCACGTCCTGACCCTGACCGTGCCTCGCGGCGGAGACGGACAGACCGAGGACAGCGAAGCGACCGGCTACACGCTGATCGAGGGTGTGCCCCACACCAACACCTTCACCCGGGGCGGCTCAGGCGAGTGCACGACTCCCGGCGGAGAAGGCGTCGCTCTCGAGCTCGGCTCGCACCCGCTCGCCGACGAGCTGCGGAGCCTCGGGCTGGAGCAGGCGACGCCGCTCCTCTCGAACTGGAGCGAGCACATGCGCGGCAGCTTCGGTCCGAGCGTCAAGCTCGACCGCTGAGCCCCACCGCCTAGCGGATCTTCACCGCCGTGGCGCGAACCTCGGTGCAGGTCTGGCTCCACAGGATGAAGAGCTTCGTCACACGGTCCACGCTGATGTTGACCAGGGCGTCGGTCATCGGGCGCTCGGCCATGGCCTCGGCGATCGCGTCGGAGGTGTGGTTGCCGCCCGTCACCGGCAGCAGCATCAGCAGGCGGATGCTGCAATCGTCCGCATCGACGGGTCCGAGCTCGACGTAGCTGCCGGGCGCGAGCGGCAGGTTCGACGGGGCCACGCCCCCCGGCATGCGAACGCATCCGGCGGCGCCGGCGAGCACGAGAAAGAGGAGCGCGACGAGCAGAGACCTCATGGGAAGCTCCCGACTGCGAGCGCGGGGCCTTCCCGACCGGGCGCTCACAGGGCCTCGGTGGGAACCCCGATCTCGGTGGCATTGAAGAAGTAGCCGATCTCGACCTTCGCCGTCTCCGGCGCGTCCGAGCCGTGGCTGGCGTTCTGCTCGACGTCGGTTCCGAAGTCGCCGCGGATGGTGCCCTCGGGCGCCTCCTCGCTGTTGGTCGGACCCATCAGGTCGCGCCAACGCTGGATGGCGTTCTCGCCCTGGAGACACAGGACCACCACCGGGCCGGAGGTCATGAACTTGACCAGGTCGCCGAAGAAGGGGCGCTCCTTGTGGACCGCATAGAAGCCCTGGGCCAGCTGCTCGGTCATCTGCAGGCGCTTCATCGCGACGATCTCGAGACCGTTCTCCTCGATGCGCTGGATGATGGCGCCGGCGGCCTTCTTGGCGACCGCGTCGGGCTTGATGATGGCGAACGTGCGCTGGACTTCGGCCATGATGCTTCGCTTGCTCCTCGGTGGGGAATCGCGGGGGCGGTACGGTAGCGGCTCGGGCGCCGCGCGGCAGCGGGATTCAGGCGATCTCGAGCACGATCTTCCCGAAGTGGTCACTCGCCTTCATGACCCGATGCGCAGCGGCGGCTTCTCCGAGCGGCAGCACCCGGTCGACCACCGGCCCGATGGTGCCGCTTTCGAGGGCCTCTCCGAAATCGGCCAGGAAGCCCTGCACGATTTCTGCCTTGGTCTCGTCGGGCAGCGCGCGCAGCGTCGACCCGATGACCCGCAATCGACGCACCAGCATGGGCCCCAGCGGAATCTCGGCCCGCGCTCCGCCCATCAGGCCGATGATCACGAGCCTTCCGTCGATGGCCAGGCTGGCCAGATTCTTCTCCAGATAGGGGCCGCCGATCGAGTCGAGCACCACGTCGACCCCACGACCGTCGGTGGCATCGGCCACGGTCTGGGCGAAGTCGTCCTCGCGGTAGTTGGCGGCCGCATCGGCGCCCAGCTCGAGACAGCGCCCGCACTTCTCGGCCGAGCCCGCGGTCACGATGCAGGTGGCCCCCCAGGCCTTGACGAGCTGGATGGTGGCCGTGCCGATGCCGCTGCCCCCACCGTGCACGAGGGCCGCGCCGCCCCGGGGCAGCGCGCCCAGCTGGAAGACGTTGCGGTAGACGGTGAGCATCGCCTCGGGAAGCGCCGCGGCCTGAGCGAAGGAGAGGCGATCGGGGACGCGCATCACGCTGCCCGCGTGCACCACGGCCTCGGTCGCGTAGCCCCCTCCCGAGACCAGCGCCATGACGCGATCGCCGGGCGACCAGGTCTGCACGTCGTCGGCGACCTCGATCACCTCACCGGCGAGCTCCAGGCCCAGCAGCTTCGACGCGCCCGGCGGCGGCGGGTACAGGCCCTGCCGCTGCATGAGGTCGGCCCGGTTCACCCCGGCGGCGCGAGCAGCGATCCGCACGCAACCCTCTCGCAGCGCCGGTGTGGGAGCCTCGCCGAGCCGGAGGACCGACTCGTCCCCCGGCTCGTCGAAGACGATCGCCTTCACGGCGCGCTACTTGAGGTCGGCGCGGGTGTAGTCGAAGAGGCCGCGCGCGATGATCAGGCGCTGGATCTCGCCCGTCCCTTCGTAGATGTCCGTGATCCGGCAGTCGCGCATCCACTTCTCGAGCAGGTGCTCGCGGGAGATGCCCATGGGCCCGAGCAGCTCGACGCAGCCCTGGGTGATGGCGCGCACCGCCGAGCCGGCGTGCGCCTTGCACACCGAGGACTCCATGTTGTTGGGAAGCCCCTGCCCGGCCATCCAGGTGCACTGCAGCGTGGTGAGCTCCGACGCCTCGTAGAGGGCCTCGAGACGCATGAAGCGTTCTGCCACCGCGGACTGGGCGCCCAGCGCGCTGCCGTACTCGAGCTCCACACCGGCCTTCTCGAGCTCGTCCCGGGTGAAGTCGAGGGCCGCCTTGGCGAGACCCAGCCCCATGGCGGCGGTCATCGGCCGCGTCATGTTGAAGGTCTTCATGACGCCCCGGAAGCCGCCGGAGCTCTTCTTGGGGATCGTCTCGTCCAGCCCGAGCAGGTTCTCGCGCGGGATGCGGCAGTCCTTGAAGACGTAGCAGGCCGTGTCGTCGGCGCGGATGCCGAGCTTCTTCTCCTTGTGGGGAACCTCGAAGCCGGGGGTCCCCTTCTCGACCAGGAAGGACTTGATCCCGGCCCGACCCGCGGACTTGTCGATGGTGGCCCACAGCACCACGCCCTCGGCGCGAATGCCGGTCGTGACGAAGATCTTCTCCCCGTTCAGCACCCACTCGTCGCCGTCGAGCACCGCGGTCGTCGAGACGCGCGAAGGATCCGAGCCACAGCCCGGCTCGGTGATGGCCATCGAGAGGACCAGGTGCTGCCACTTCTCCTGCTGCTCGGGCGTCCCGGCTGCGGACAGGGCGGCGTTGCCGAGGCCGCCTCCGCCGGTGCGCTTGAGGCGAACCGAGTAGTCGCCCCAGAACTGGCCGATGGACTGCAGCGCCATCATCACCGGCGGCGCGGTGTCGTCGTCACTGGCGTCGGGCAGGGGCGTCTGGTTGGCGTAGAACTCGGCCGCCTCGGGCAGCTCGTCGGGCGGGAAGTCGCCCTCGTTCTCGTCGTGGTAGCGGGCGTACTTGCGGCAGATCAGGGCGGCGGCGCGCGTGCGCTCGAGCTGTGCGCGGTCGCGTTCGCTGAGGGTGAAGTCGATCATGGTGGTTCTCCGAAGGTCTCTTTCGATGGGTTGATTTTCGGGATCGGTCGGGCTCGGATGGAGGCGCGACGGGAGCGGGCCGCCTAGACGGCGGTCACGCCCTCCAGCACGCCCAGGGTCCGCGCGTTGCGGAACCACATCTCGACGGGGTGCTCCCGGATGAATCCGTGACCGCCCAGGGTCTGGATGCCGTTGTCGGTCACCCAGAGGGACTTCTCCGCGCAGTAGCTGCGCGTCAGGTGCGCCGCGCGCAAGATCTCCTGTCCCTTCTCGAGGTGACTCGCGGCCTTCCAGACCATCAGCCGCATGGCCTGCTGCTCGATGTGCATGTCCGAGAGACGGAAGGCGATCGCCTGCTTCTTGGCGATCGGCTCGTCGAAGGCCACGCGGTCCTTGGCGTAGGGAACGCAGTACTCGAGCACGGCGCGCGAGACGCCGAGCATCAGGGCCGAGAGCGCGATGCGCGAGGCGTCCAGGATGCGGCCGACGTCGCTGCCGGCGTCACCGCCCAGCCGCGCGTCGTGCGGCAGCTCGACGCGCTCGAGCTCGAGGCCGACGGTGGTCAGGCCCTTGAGGCCCAGGTTGAGCTCGGGCTCCGAGATCGTCAGGCCCGCGGCGTCGCGGGGGACCACGAAGGCGTCGAGAGCCTCGCCGTTGCGGGCCGTCACCAGGAAGTGGCTGGCCTGGTCGCCCAGGGGCACCAGGGTCTTGGCACCGGAGAGCACGAAGGCATCGTCCTTCGGCTCGGCCACCGTACGCGGACGCGAAGCGTCGAAGATCGGGCCGGGCTCGATGATCGCGAGGGACGCGGCGTGGAACTTCTCGGTGCAGAAGAGGGGCAGCAGGGCCTTCTTCTGCTCTTCGCTGCCGTGGTCCAGGATCGCGTTCGCGAATCCGGAAGGCGCCGTCGCGGCGGCCGCCAGGGTGGCGTCGCCGACGGCCAGCTCCTCGAGGACCATGGCGTTCGTCACGGCGGAACGCTCCTCGCCGCCGCCGCCGTAGCTCTCGGGAATCTGGGTCGAGGTCAGGCCCAGGTCCCAGACGCTCTGGAGGAAGTCGGCCGGAATCTCCGACGCCTCGTCGCAGTCGCGCGCGATGGGCCGTACGGCCTGCTCCGCGAAGTCGCGCATGGCTTCGCGGACCATGTCCTGCTCTTCGGTGGGTCCAAACGAGATCACTTTGTCTTCTCCTCGTCGAGTCTCGAAGGTCGAGCTCCGTGGATCGGCGGGGGGCCGATCGGTGAACGAAAACGCGCCGCTCAGTCCGGGCTTGCAAGCGAGCGGTGGATCTGGTGGAAGTAGTGGTCCATGGCCTCGTCGCTGCCTTCCTTGGTCATGGCGCCGCTTCGGACGACCTCTCGCGCGTCGGCCAGGCCCAACGCCACCGCACACCAGGTGCGGGCGTCGGCCGTGTAGCGGACGTCGGCTCGCTCGGCGAAGTCGGGCTCGACACGGCAGTGCCCGTCGCGGATGCGCACGGTCCAGACACCGCCCCCCGGTCCGGTGAGGCGGATCTCGAAGGTGATGTCCGCACGAACCGCGTTCTCGTCTCGCAACAGGAAGGGCAGAGACTCGATGATCGACTGCGGGGAGGTCTCGGTGAACTGCTGGCTGTCGATCTGCAGAGCGTCGCTGCCGTGCCGCGTGTACCAGCGCGCGATGGAGGCGACGATGGGCTCGAGGGAGCGCCCCAGCTCGGTGATGCGGTACCCGGCCCGCTCCTCCAGGGGCTCGACGAAGCCGGTCTCCATCAGCTCCTTGAGGCGACTCGACAGGACCCGCGGTGCGATGCCCGTCCGCATCCGGAGCTCCTGGAAGCCGCGCGGCCCGAGCAGCAGGTGGCGCACCAGGAGCAGGCTCCAGCGGTCGCCGATGGCGTCCAGTGCCCGGCCCACCGGGTCGTAGATGGCACCGGGGCGCGGAACGGTGCTCCGGGAGGAAGGAGCGGCGTTCTCGCTGCGGGTGGGAGTGGGCGATCCACTGGCCATTGGTTCAGGTATCTAACAAATACACGCCTGGTATTCAAGAGATACTGGCTGCTGTATCCGGAGTGACCACCAGTCACCCGGCTCTCTCCGGCCAGCGGGCGGAGCCAGGCCTGTTGGGAGGGGCCTCAGGCCCGATGTCGTCCCCGGGCAACGCGGTCGATGGCCCGCTCGATGATCGCCGGGGTTGCGTGCCCCTCGAGCGCCAGGTGGCGGAACTGCAGATCCGGCGGTCCCGCCAGGGCCCGCGCAGGCGCCTGGGCGCTCACCCACCACAGCTCCGGGGGCAGGCGCCGCTTCGGGGCACCCGCAGCGAAGCGCTCCGCGTCGGCCAGGTCGGCCGCAGTGGCCGCGTCCCCATCGACCACCAGGATGTCGGCCTCCAGGAGGGAGCCGCTCGTGGGTCTCGTTCCGCGGCGCTCGAGCGCCGCGACCAGCTGCTCGGCCAGACCACCGGGCGGCCCGACCCAGGCGGCCGGCCGGCCGGCGAGCTGGGTCCCGGTGCCGAGCAGCCAGTCGAGGAGCTTGATCCAGGAGCTGTAGTGACTGCTCGGGTGGACGTGATGCAGCGCGTGGTACTCGGGAAGGCAGAAGACGCTCGGCCGATGGGCGGCCAGCTTCTCCTGGCCACGGTGATTGATGTCGAGGCCGCGGTCCGAGAGGATCCACAGGAAGACCCCCGTCTGGAGCGCGAAGGCTCCCGCGACGACGGACACCGGCAGCAGCCACAGAAGGACCGCGCTGACACCGGCCTGGGTCAGGTACTCGGGAATCACGTGGCGCCGGATGTTGGCACCGATGAGCTCGGGGTGGACACGCAGCTCGCGGTCGAGGAAGGCGTGGTGGGTGGCATGCAGGCCGCCCAGACGCCGCAGCCCCGACCACCGGGAGTCCGCGAAGCGGTGGAGGGTCCAGTGCACCCCATCGAAGACGACCGTGGAGACGAGCAACACCGCCACCACGGCGACGGGCCAGACCACCACACCGAGCCAGAACGGCATGCCGACATGCTAGGGGCCCGAGCAGCGCCCCTGCTAGCGGGCGCGCGGCGCATTCGCTGGCTGCGCGGTCTGCACGTCGTGCAGACCTTCCCTAGGCTTGTGGGTGCCGGAGGTGGACGGAGGATCGCCGGCGGACACCCATCGTCCGCGGGAGGAAAGTCCGGGCTCCGCAGGGTGCGGAAGTCGGTAACACCGACCCGGGGCAACCCGAGGGAAAGCGCAACAGAAATGACACCGCCGATGGCGTGTCGGGCTTCGGCCCGGCTCGCACAGGTAAGGGTGAAATCGTGGGGTAAGAGCCCACGCGCGACAGCCGGGCGACCGGCGGCGAGGCAAGCCCTTCCGGGAGCAAGCTCGAATAGGGGTGCTGTGGAGGGCGACCCGTCCGAAGCTCGCGCCGAGAGGCACGAGCCAGCATCCGGGTGAGAGCGCTCGAGCGGCGCGGCAACGCACCGCCTAGATGAATGATCCTCGCCGGCGAGCGGTCAACCGCTCGTCGGAACAGGACCCGGCTTACAGACCACTTCACACGGGCCCAGGCCCGGGTGAACCCCCGGGAAGAAGCGCAAGCCACGCCCGGGGCGCTCCGGCAGGACCACGACGGGCGGGGGCCCGGACCGGGGCTCCCGGCCGACCCATTTCCGGAGCCGGCTTCAGTCGTCGAGCTCGTGGCGCAGGCAGCGGACGCGTGAGCGCCGCTCTTCGGGATAGCCCTTCCACTTGTGGGCCGGAATCTCGTCCTGTGGGACGGCGCGGAAGCCGTGGCGCTCGAAGAACGCCTGGACGCGCTCCGAGGTCGTGCAGGCGAACACGTACTCGAAGCCCTGCCGGGCCGCGGTCGACAAGGCGAAGCGCACCAGGTCGCCGCCGATCCCCTCCCCCAGGAAGCGGGTCAACGTATAGAGCGAGCTGATCTCCCCGCAGCCGCCTCCACCCGCCGCACCGGAATGGGGGAGCAGTGCGCCGATCCCCGCCAGGTAGCGGCCTTCCACGAAGACGCCGAACGCGTTCGCGAGCACCGTTTCGATCTCGTCGGGAGCTCGCGGCGCCAGGTAGCCTTCCTCGACACCGCGCTGGACCAGCCCTTCGGCCGCGTCGAACTCGTCGAGGGCCAGCCGCCGGACGTCCAGGTAGCGCTCCCGCGCGAAGAAGGTCCCGGAGCCCTCGAAGGTGAAGAGGTCGTCGTCCAGCCCTTCGGCGCTGCACAGGTTGACCGCCGGAACGCCGCCTTCGACCATGGCGCGGAACTCCGCCAGCAACGCCCGCCGCGCCGGGCCCGCGCCCAGCGGACCGGCCATCAGCCCATCGATACCCGCGCCGTCGACCAGCGAGATCCGCTCGCCCGCCGCGTCGCGCAGGGGGCCTTCGCGATCGATCCAGAGCAGCTTGGCGAGACGCAGCCGCAAGGCGATGCGTCGGCACGCGGCCGCCAGCGGCTCGCCTCCCGGGACGGCGACCGCCACACGCACGTGACTCCGGCTGGTCCTCCAGAGTCGTCCGACCCAGTGCGGGTCGTTCGAATCGAGCACCCGGTCGCCGGCGATCTTCTCGAGCAGCGAGCGGTCGTGGGACAGGACCAGGACCCGGGTGCGGTTCGCCTCCAGGCCATCGATGACCGACTCGAGCCGCGGCAGATCATCGGGCGACGCATCGGGCAAGGCGAACGCGAGCGTCCGCCCGCGGAACTCGGAGAGGTAGAAGTCCCGCTGCGAGAAGCCGTTCGCGACCTGGGAGTCTCGGGACATGACGCCGGCAGTTTCGCCGATCCGCGGCCCCGGCACACGGGCACTCGGAAGGCGCCCTTCCCTGTCCCACGACGGCCTTTGTCGGTATCGTCGCCGCCCGAATGGACTGGCAGGTCGCCTACACGCTGGCGGTGGTGCTGGTGGCCCTCGCAGCCATGGTGCGACAGCTCGCCGCCCCCGACCTGATCCTGATGGCGGCCCTGCTGTCGCTGGCTCTCGCGGGCATCCTCACCCCGCTCGAGACCTTCGCGGGCTTCGCCAACCCCGCCGTCGCCACCATCGGGGCGCTGTTCATGGTCTCGGCGGCACTGCGCGGCACCGGTGCGCTCGACCTCAGCATCGGTCGCTTCCTGGCCGGGGCCCGCGGAATGACCACCGGTGCAGTCCGCATCACGGCTCCGGTGGCGACCCTGTCCGCCTTCCTCAACAACGCTCCGATCGTCGCCATGATGACGCCCGCGGTGACGGAGTGGGCTCGCCGCAACGAGCTCTCGCCCAGCCGCTTCCTGATCCCGCTGAGCTATGCGGCGATCCTGGGCAGCAGCACCACGATCATCGGGACCAGCGTCAACCTCACCGTCGCCGGCCTGATCGACGGCGCGGGCATGCCGGCCATGAGCTTCTTCGAGCTGCTTCCGGTCGGGCTCCCGATCTGCGGGGTCGGGCTCGCCTACCTCGTGATGGTCGCCCCGCGCAGGCTGCCCGACCGGGTCGACCCCCACGAAGGCCTGGGCGAGCGTCGTCGGGAGTACGTGGCCGCCATGGCGGTGCAGAAGGACTGTCCCCTGGTCGACCGATCCGTCGAGCGGGCCGGTCTGCGCCGGCTGCCCGGGCTCTTCCTGGTGGAGATCGACCGCCAGGGCCGCGTGATCACGCCGGTCTCCCCGGACGAGCTGATCCGGGCCGGAGACCACCTGGTCTTCGCCGGCATGGTCTCCACCATCATCGACCTGCAGCGCATCCGGGGCCTGGTACCGATCTCCGAGGATCCCGAGGCCGCCAGCGACCCCACCCATCGCCTGGCGGAGGCGGTGGTGTCCCGATCCTCTCCGCTGGTCGACCGGAGCATCCGCGACGCGAACTTCCGGACCGTCTACGACGCCGCGGTCATCGCCGTCCACCGCAACGGCGAGCGGGTGCCCGGGAAGATCGGCGAGATCGTGCTGCGAGCCGGAGACACGTTGCTGCTGCAGTGCGCGCCGGGCTTCCTGCGGGCGCACGGCAACAGCCCCGACTTCTTCCTCGTGAGCGAGCTCGACGACGACACCAAGCCGCGATACGAGCGCGCCTGGATCTCGCTCGCGATCCTGCTCGGCATGGTCACGCTCGTGACCGCGGGAGTCCTGCCGATCGCGATCGCCGCGTTCGGAGCCGTGGGCCTGATGCTGGTCACGCGCTGCCTCACGGGCCCTCAGGCGCGCCGCAGCGTCGACTGGTCGATCCTCATCGTCATCGGCGCGGTGCTCGGGATCGCCTCGGCGATGGAGAAGACCGGCGCCGCCGACCTCATCGCCCGGACCCTGATCGGGTCGTTCTCGGGCATCGGACCGCTGGGCGCGCTGATCATCATCTACGCGACCTGCCTGGTCATGGCCGAGACCCTGCACCACAACGCGGCGGTCGCGATCATGTTTCCCATCGCCGTCGCGACCGCGAATCAGATCGGTGTCGAGCCGCGGGGCTTCGTGATGGCCGTGGCCGTGGCATCGTGCTGCGCCTTCGCCTCTCCCGTCTCCTACCAGACCCACCTGATCGTCTACGGGCCGGGGGGCTACCGCTTCACGGACTTCGTTCGGGTGGGCCTCCCCCTGGATCTGCTGTGCGGGGCGGTCGCGGTCACCGTCATCCCCTGGATCTGGCCCTTCGGCAGCTGATCCGCACGCCCGGGGAATCGCGCCTCGAGCCCCCACGGGGCCGTCACCTGCCCGCCCGAAGCGGCCACTTTCCTGGAACCGGGCACGAATCCACTTTGTCAACTTGACAAGGGCGCTTTCGTGATACAGTGGTCACGAATCGCTTGGGTCGGCGCTCTTCGGGACCGATGTCTCGAACATGAGAAGCGTGGCTTTTTCACATCACCTCACTAGCGACCGAAACGGCGATCGATCCATGGATGCGAGTCCCAGGGAGGGGGTCGGAACCCTCGCATCCGGGCGGGCAATCGGACAGAAAGTGCTGGCATTGCAGGGGTCACAGGCCCATAATTGCGGGTCGCCTGCCAGCGTCCCGACCCATCCCGCGCCCGCACCCCAACGCCAAAGCGCGCCCAGGCCGGTGAGCTTCGCCGTGCCACGACACGCAACTCGTAGCCACAATCACTTGAAACCGGTCCCCGCCGGGCGGTATCCGACACCTCATCGCGCGGAATCGCACCAGCACACCAGGATCGGGCAGAGGTGAGCCCCTTGAGCGCCAACAAGCAGACCAAAGCCAAGACCGCGAAGGCGACCGCGAAGTCCCGGGCGGCCAAGGCCCCGAAGCAGACCGCCGCCAAGGCCGCGAAGTCGGCCGCCAAGCCCAAGTCCCGGTCCGCAACCAAGTCGGGAGCCAAGCCCGTGGCGAAGCTGGTGTCCAAGTCCGCAGCCAAGTCGTCGGCCAAGAAGCAGGCGGAGACGCCCGCCGTGCCCGAGGGCGCTCGCGCGAGCGGCAAGAAGGCCGAGGCCACCCAGGCCATGGGCGCCACGCCCGTGGTGGCCGCGGAGGAGCTCGATCCGGGTCGCGAGCGGCGCCCCCTCGAGTCGTACTTCCAGGAGATCGGCGGCACCCGCACCCTCAAGCGCGAGGAAGAGGTCTTCCTCGCGAAGGACCTCGAGGCGGCAACGGCAGAGCTGCGCGCCGCCCTCTACGCCATCCCCTGCTCGGCGACCCACGTGGTCGCGCGCTGGGACGCGCTCCGCGCGCTGTCCCACACGGGCGCGAAGCTCTCCGAGTCGGTCGGTGACGAGGAGACCGGCGAGATCGCCGCCCGCGTCGAGCGCGCCGTCAAGAAGCTGCGGACCCTGCTCGAGGACCGGCAGAAGAAGCTGGCCCGGGCGAACGGCTCGTACACCAAGCCGCTGCAGACCATCGACGCGAAGATCAGCAAGGACATGCACAGCGCCCAGCTCTCGCTGGCCGTGCTGGTCGAGCTACGCGAGCTCTCGATCCAGAAGGCCCGGGAGATGCGCCGGGTGCGCGCCCGCAGCAAGAAGCTGGCCGAGCTGGAGGATGACGCCGGGGTCACGAAGAAGCGCATGCTCGAGCTGGTCGAGAACGTCGAGAAGGCGCACGAGCGCATGACGACGGTCAAGAACCGCTTCATCGAGCACAACCTGAAGCTCGTGGTCGCGATCGCCAAGGACTACCGGAACCTGGGTCTGTCCTTTCCGGACCTGATCCAGGAAGGCAACCTCGGTCTGATCCGGGCGGTCGAGAAGTTCGACCACCGCCGCGGCTTCAAGTTCTCGACCTATGCGGTGTGGTGGATCCGACAGGCCCTCGTCCGCGCGATCCAGAACCACTCGCGCACCATCCGCCTGCCGTCCCACGTGCACGATCGCCTGCAGCGCAGCCAGCGCATCCGCGCCGAGCTGACGGGGAAGCTGGGCCGCGAGCCCACCCCGGCAGAGTTGGCGCCGGCGCTGGGCACGGACACGGAGTCGCTCGAGGCGCTCGATCGCCTCTCGCGCGAGGCCATCTCGCTGGAGTCGAACGTCGCCGGTACCGAGAAGCGGCTCGAGGACTTCGTGCCCGATCCCTTCAGCAGTGCACCCGACGGCGGCATCGACGACGACCGCATGCGTTCCGGGGTCGGCACCCTGATCGGAACGCTGACGCCGCGCGAGCAGCTCATCCTGCGCCTGCGCTACGGCCTGGGCGGTGAGGAAGAGCACACCCTGGAGCAGATCGGGCAGTCGCTCGGGCTGTCGCGGGAACGCGTGCGCCAGCTGGAGGCGAGGGCGCTGAAGAAGCTGCGCGAGACGCAGCCCGCCCAGCGACTCCACCCGATCCTCGAGCCCTAGCTCCGAGCCCTAGCTCCGAGTCCGGCTCCGGCCGGTTCAGCCCGCCGCTTCGAGCCGCTTGCGCAGGACCAGCTGCGCGTGGCCGCGCGGGTAGTCGGGCAGCTCCGCCACGACCGTGTAGCCGAGCTTCTCGTAGAAGCCCGGGCCCTGGAAGCTGTGGGTGGTGAGGACCAGCTGGACGCAGCCGCGCCGGATCGCCTCGGCCTCGGCCGCCGCCAGCATGGCGCGACCGAGTCCCTGCCGGCGCAGCGCCTCGGCGACCCAGACCTGACGGAGCTCGCAGGTCTCACCCCAGGTGTGGCCGGCCGCGGCCGCCAGGATCTCGCCCGCGTCGTCTCGCAGGACGACCGCGAGCCCCCGGCCGTCGTGGATGCCGGTCGCCTCCCGGTTGAACTCGTAGAGCCGATCTTCCAGGAAGTCGATGTCGGCCAGGGTCGGATCCTCGAGCCTCAGATCGAAGCGCGCGGGCATCAGCCGAGCTGCCAGGCGGCGAAGCCGACGCCGGCCAGAAGGGCCCAGGCGGCGAACCAGTGGAAGGTGTTCGTCCGCAGCATCCGGACGAAGAGCCAGAGCGCCAGCAGGCCACTGGCCAGGGCGGCGACGCCCCCGATCCCGATCGCAGCCAGCGCGTCCGGCGACGCGTGGCGCAGATCCGGCAGCACGAGCACGGCGGCGCCGCTGATCGCGATGACGCCCAGCAGGAAGCTGAACTCGGCCGCGGCGGCCGGCGCGATGCCGAGAGCGAGGGCCGCGGCGACCGTCGAGCCGCTGCGCGAGATGCCGGGCAGGATCGCGAAGGCCTGGGCGCACCCGATCCACAGGGCGGCCCACCAGCCCGGCTCGCGGGCGCCGTCCTCGTTGCGGGTGAAGCGGGTGGTGAAGACGACACCCCCCGTCAGACACAGCAGTGCAGCCACCAGCATGGGCGACGAGAACTGGGCGGTGATGAGATCGCGCGCCGTGAACCCGACGATCACGGCGGGGAGGGTGGCCAGGGCCAGCTTGCTCGCGTAGCGCAAGGCGTCCGCGTCGAAGCGCAGCACGCCGAGCGCGAGCTCGCCCACCCGGCGGCGGTAGAAGAGCAGGATCGCCACGACCGTGGCCAGGTGGACGGCCACGTCGAAGACCAGGTCCTCGAGATGGACCCCGAGCACGGTCTGGAACACGACGAGGTGGCCGGAGCTCGAGACGGGAAAGAACTCCGTCAGCCCCTGGACGACCCCGAGCCAGAGCGCCTCCAGCTCGCTCATCGGCCCCCGGCCACGGGCTGGGGCTGTGCGTCGGAAGCCGACGCAGCCGAGGGCACCGTGCGGCGCCTGCCGCCGCGGAAGCGGTCCAGGGTCACGTAGGTGGCGGGCACCACGAAGAAGGTGAGGAGGGTCGAGAAGAGCATCCCGCCCACGACCGCGACGCCCAGGGGAGCCCGCGACTCCCCGCCGGCCCCGAAGCCCAGGGCGATCGGAAGGATCCCGACGATCGTGGCCGTGGAGGTCATCAGGATCGGGCGGAAGCGGGTGCGGCAGGCCAGCACCGTGGCCCGGATCAGTCCCTGTCCCTGGTTGCGGAGCTGATTGGCGAACTCGACGATCAGGATCGAGTTCTTGGTCACCAGCCCGACGAGCATCACGATGCCGATCTTGCTGAAGAGGTTCAGCGAGTGGTCGACTGCCCACAGGGCGATCAGCGCACCGGTGAACGAGAGGAAGACCGCCACCAGGATCACGAGCGGGTCGAGGAAGCTCTCGAACTGCGCGGCCAGCACCAGGTAGACGATCAGGATGGCCAACCCGTAGGCGAAGAGGATGGCGTTGCCGGACTCGAAGAACTTCTCCGCCTCGCCGGAGTACTCGACGCGGTAGCCGCCCCGCTGGGGAAGCGATTCCTTCGCGATCGCCATGATGCGATCGAGCGCCTCTCCCTGGGACACCCCCTTGGCGAGCCCCGCTCGGATCGTCACCGATCGGAAGCGGTCATAGTGGGGTAGCGAGCGGGGGGAGGTCGTCTCGCGCGCCTCGGCGACCGCGGACAGGGGGATCAGCCCGCCGGCACCGCGGACGAACAGGGAGACCACCGCACGCGGCGTCGAGCGTTCGTGACGACGCAGCTGGGCCATCACGTTGTAGGTCTCGCCGTCCTGCTTGAAGCTGGAGACGTCCAGACCGCCGAGCAGGATCTGCAGGGTCGTCGCGATGTCCTTCATCGACATCCCGAGGTCGCTCGCCCGCTCGCGGTCGATGGCGACCTCGAGCTGCGGCTTGTTGAGGACCAGATCCGTCCGCATGTACTTGACGATCCCTTCGCTCATCGCACGGCTCTCGATCTCATCGGCGATCCGGGCCAGCTCCTCGAGCTCCGGCCCCTGGACCACGATCTCCACCGGCGAACCCCCGAAGCCGCGGAGCGGGTTCGGGTTGAAGGGCCGGGTCTTGATCCCGGCGATGCCCGAGAGCTCGTCGCCCAGGGAGTCGACGATCTCCTGCTGCGAGCGATCGCGCTCGCTGCGATCCACCAGCTGCGTGAAGAAGATCCCCTGGTTCACGATGCCCGGGGCGCCGATGCCCAGCGCCACGACCGACAGGCCGCGGTCGATCTCGGGCACCGCGTGCACGATCGCCTCGGCCTGGCGCTGGTAGCGGTCCATGTACTCGATCGTGCTGCCCTCGGGCGCCTCGGTCCAGACGAGCACGGTGCCCCGGTCGGCCTCGGGCATCAGCTCCTGTCGCATCTCGCCATAGAGCCAGACGCCGCCGGCCACCCAGAGCACGCCGACGGCGAGGGCCCCGGCCGCCCGGGCGGGGGTGCCGACCACCGGCCGCACCAGGGCCTCGTAGCCTGCGGTCAGGCTCTCGATCGCCCGCCCGAAGCGACGCTTCAGCCCCGTCTCCTCCCGCCGCACGGCGAGCACCCGGGCGCACAGCATCGGCGCCAGGGTCACGGCGACGAAGCCCGAGATGGCGATGGCGCTCGCGACCGTCACGGCGAACTCGCCGAAGAGACGGCCGGTCGTGTCCTGCAGGAAGATCAGCGGCAGGAAGACGGACACTGCGGACACCGTCGCCGCCACCACGGCGAAGGAGATCTCCTCCATGCCGCGCCGCGCGGCCTCCATGGGCGAGGAGCCCATCTCGACCCAGCGGGTGACGTTCTCGAGCACCACGATCGCGTCGTCCACCACCAGCCCGATGGCGAGGGTCACGCCCATCAGGGTCAGGGTGTTGATCGAGAAGCCCGCGAAGTAGAGCACCCCGAAGGCGCCGATGATCGACACCGGGATCGCCACGGCGGGGATGATCGTGGCGCGCGCGCTGCGCAGGAAGACGTAGATCACCAGCACGACCAGGATCGACGCCTCGAAGATCGTCCGCGTCACGTCGGTGATCGACTCGCGGATGAAGACCGAGGAGTCGTAGGCCACCTCGAGGTGCAGGCCCTCGCCGAGCTCCGCGTCCAGGGCCGCCACCTCGCGCTTGACTGCGGTGGCGACGGAGAGGGTGTTCGCCTTCGACTGTTTGATGACACCCAGGGCCACGGCGGGCGCGCGGTTGTAGCGGAGCAGCTTGCGCTCGTCCTCGGGGCCGGTCTCGACCTCGGCCACGTCGCCCAGGCGCACCAGCTTGTCGTCGACCTTCGCGACGATCAGACGCTCGTAGTCCCGGACGCTCTTCAGCTCGCCCAGGCTGCGTACGGTGAACTCGGTATCGCGACTCTCCACGCGACCGGAGGGAATGTCCACGTTCTCCCGCTGCAGGGCCGCCACCACCTCGGCGATGGTGAGGTTCTGGGCACCGAGGCGGCGGTTGTCGACCCAGACCCGCATCGAGAAGCGGCGGTCGCCACCGGTGACGACCCGGGCCACGCCCGGGAGCTTCTCGATGCGGTCCCGCACCCGCTCGTCGACGATGCGGGTCAGCTGGATCTGGTCGTACTCCTCGCCGAAGATCGCCATGAAGAGCACCGGGCGCGCGTCGGCGTCGGTCTTCGCGACGACGGGTGCGTCGATCTCGTCGGGCAGCTCGCCGCGCGCCCGGGCGACCCGGTCCCGCACGTCGTTGGCGGCGGCCTCGATGTCGCGCTCCAGACCGAACTCGATCGAGATCGAGGAGACCTGCTCGCGGCTCTCGGAGCGCACGTGGCGCACGCCCTCGATGCCGTTGACGGCGTCTTCGAGCGGCTGGGTGACCGAGGTCTCGACCACCTCGGCGGCGGCCCCGGGGTAGATGGTCGTCACCGAGACCACCGGCGGATCCACGTCGGGCAGCTCGCGGTTCGGCAGCCGCGGGAGCGCGATCAGCCCGAACAGCACGATGATGAGCGACATCACCGTCGTCAGCACCGGGCGCTCGATGCAGATCGCCGAGAGCTTCACGAGGCTTCGTCCCCGCCCACACCCTCCGGAATCGGCGCCGCCACCTGCACCTGGTCGCCGGCCATCACCTTGTGGGTTCCCGCGGAGATCACCCGATCCCCGGGGTTCAGACCGCTGACGATCTCGACCTCGCCCGCGCGACGCAGTCCCACCTCGACCGGGACCTTCTGGACGATGTCGTCCGGAAGCACGCGCCACACGTAGGTGCCGTTGCGGTCATAGACCATGGCGGCCTCGGGCAGCAGCAGGGCCCCGTGCCGCTTCGAGACCTGCACGTCCACGTTGGCGAACATGCCCGGCTTCAGCCGACCCTCCTCGTTCTCGACCCAGGCCTTGAGCACCAAGCGGCGCGTGGCCGGGTCGATGGTGGGGGACACGAAGAAGACCTTGCCGGGAAAGCTCTCGCCGGGGAAAGCCGCCACCCGGATCTCGATTTCGGCGCCCAGGCGTGCCAGGGCGACCGCCGTCTCGGGGACGGTGAAGATGAGCTGCAGCCGGTCGATGGCGGCGATCTCCACCAGGCCGTAGTCGTCCTCGACGCGCTCGCCGACGGCGACCTGCCGGACCCCGGGCGTGCCGTCGAAGGGTGCCCGGATCCGGGTGCGTGCCAGCTCGAGCTCGGCGAGATCGAGCTGGGCGCGGGCCGTGGCGAGCTTGGCCCGGGCCT